>NZ_PDBT02000118.1:0-4175 GCF_002551535.2 Neisseria sp. N95_16 | reverse complement strand
GATATCCGTGGTGCTGAGCAGGATGCGGCTGTTTTCATTGGCATACGGTGCGCTAATGCTCACACCGGTTTTACCCGAAAGTTCTGCAGCAAGCGTAGGAGGTGTCTTCAGCACTCATGCGTCTGAACAGTATACAGAGAATCTGAATATTTACTTGCATAACAAATGCCGTCTGAAAAATTGTGAGCTTTTCAGACGGCATTGAGCCGTAAATCATGGAACGCGTGCGTGCTGAAGCACACACCTTACACATGGATTTTAGGTTTCATGCAGGCTACAGCTTGCTTTTCTATACTAATATCTGGATTAGTACCAACCTTTTTTGTATATTCATTCTTATCGGCAAGTTTTAAAATCGCTGGTTTTATTACCCTATGGAATCTTTCCTGATTTACACTCTTAGAACCAATATAAAGATCTTTATTTTTACTAGTACTGCCACGAGAAGCATAGGCATGGTCAGGCATTTTATCTTGGGAGATTTTTACACGGCCACCTTCAGGCGTAATGGCATAAAGAGCATCAGCTTCTTTAAGTTCCCTAACACCTTGCTTCATTGTGGAGTAAGCATCTTCAAAATTTCCTCTTTTGTACAAATTAGCAGCTTTTTCAAACAAAGCTTTTGCGCCTTTATAACCTTTTGCAAGTATTTTTTCTCCTGGAATAAATGAAGCTAATGCAAATGCTTTTGAACTTAAGGTATCTGCTTTTGAAAAATCGTTGGCTCCCCCATAGGGAGTGAATAACATGCCAGCTGCTTCGTTAAATACATGCATTTGATATTGTTTTAATTCTTCATAAGCTTTGGGATTCGTTTTCTTTAACTCTTCTTCATTCTTTTTTGCTTTGTGGCTTCCATAAGATCCGCCAAATAAATTATTTTCAACAGCAACTTTAGCTGTATTGGCCGCGGCATCGACATCGCCGCCCGCCACACCGCTTACCGTACCGGCAACCAGTTTGCTGTATGCCAGAATCTGTTCGCGCTCTTTGGCCGTTAAGGCAGCAGGGTTTTTACCGTTAACCAAAGCCTCCCCGACAATCTCACCCACAGCTGCGCCAATCGCACCGTCCTGACACTTACCCTTATTCGCCGTCGCTGCTGCACAGCCTGCTACGGCATGGGCAACTTTGTGGGCGATATAGTGCTGATCCAATTGCTTAATCTTACTGGCTGCCTCCCCATGCGCGGTATTCACCAATGCCGCCAGGATATTTGCCTCCAGATTGTCTTTCAGGCTGCCGCCGTTAACAGCGGTGTTGATCAGCGCGGCACTGCCCGCATTGGCCAGGTTGACGTTGAGGTTGTTTACCCAAGGGGTTTCGCTCCAAGTGGCAAGGGAAGAGGCACCGAGTTTGTTGGATACGCCTGCCGTTGCCGCCGCTACAACCAGATTTTTCACTGTGCGACTTCTGCCCAGTTCCTTCAGGGTTTTGCCGACGTTGCCTTTGTTGTTGATCAGGGAGACGGGAGCGGCTGTTGAGGGTTTGCGCACGGTTACGCCGCTTATGGCGGCTAACCGTACCTACGCGGGCTAATTTTTTAGTTTGTTTCTATAGAAAACATATACATACGAAACTTTCTATTCATCAAGAGATGGCCATGAAAAACTATTCTTTTTATACTCAGCACTCAATAATGTTGATATATCAGTTTTTATTGAATCAAATATAAGAGATAGATTACCTGCGTAAATCATAGCCATAAATAAAGCATTACTGGCAATTTTGAAATTTTTATCGTTTAGGGCTAATTGGCATACTTCCATATAATCTAAAAAGTTTTTTAAATCCTCCTTAAATTCATTATCCCAATTCCCGTCTGAAGTATAATCTTTAATCCATTTCATATTAGCTGTTTCATGATTAACTTCTTCTGATACTTTTGGATCTGTCAAATCAAACCCTTGATAAAGCCCCACATTAATCAAGATTTTTTTTATATCATTCAATGTTTCCATAAAATTTCCTATTTTAAGTTTAATTTACGACCTTTTGCTGCCCCAGTTTTCATTTGGTTAAGCGAACCATCCATATTTAGAACAAACTTAAAGTTCCCATTTTTATCAAAAACCTCTAAATGATTTTTATGTTGGGCATCTAAATAAAACCTATCACCGGTTTTTAATAACCCTTGGTTTCTTTTCACCAAGAAGACAGACTGCCCTTGCTGCGTCGGAAGCGTTGTCTTTTCCGAAATTTGAGACAATTGCTTTCCAAAAGGATTATTTTTCATGTATGTACTCATATTAGGTACTGCGCCTTTATTAGGGATATAAGGACGATTTTTTTCTAAAACTTCCTTAACCTTCTGTGCCGCCTCCCCTTTATTAGCGCGATTCAGCTCTGTTCCGACGACAATATCAATAACGGCTTTGGCGTCGTTCCAATCCAATGTTCCGTCGGATAAGGTGATTAGGTTGTCGGCTAAATTATAACCTTCGTCTTTCAACGTCTGTTTTAAATCTCTAACATTGATTTTCCCGTTTTTTAATCCTTTTCTGGCTACCTTATAAACCACTTTTGCTGCAGTTACAACAACTTTAACCGCATTATTTTCTACCGCGTTTTGTGCGGTTTGTGCAGCAGTATTGACATCTCCTCCCGTTACGCCTGCAACTGTACCTGCCGCAAGTTTGGCATAGGCGGTAATTTTCTTAACTTCCAGATCTAATTGTTCCGGGGTCATACCGTTAAAATCGGTATTTTTAACCAAAGCCTCCCCAACAATCTCACCCACGGCTGCGCCGATGGCACCGTCCTGACACTTACCCTTATTCGCCACCACAGCAGCACATCCTGCCAAAGCGTGGGCAAATTGTTTGGCAATATAATCGTCACTGAAGGTTGTTTTGATTTTGCTCGCCACCTCCCCATGTGCGGTATTCACCAAAGCCGCAAGAATATTCACCTCCAGATTGTCTTTCAGGCTGCCGCCGTTAACGGCGGTGTTAATCAGCGCGGCACTGCCCGCATCGGCAAGGTTCACGGTCATGTTGTTGACCCACTGCGTATCGCTGACATTGGCTAAAGCAGACGCACCGATTTTGTTGGATACGCCTGCGGTGGCAGCGGCTGCAACCAGGTTTTGCACCGTGCGGCTTCTGCCCAGTTCTTTCAGGGTTTTGCCGACGTTGCCTTTGTTGTTGATCAGTGAAATGGAAGCCTGGGTGGCTAGTGAGGTAAATGCTGCATTGGCCGCCGCTGCCGATGCGGTTCCCTGTGCTGCGCCAATCAAACCGGCACCGACTCCGCCGGTTGCGGCGGCTACTGCGAGGGCGATAATGGCGGCTCCGGCACCTGTGAGTCCTTCTTGTTTGTAATTCCATTTATCGTAGACAAGCTGTACCTGTTTCCAATCGACGTTTTTGGCCGTCTGAAGCTGTTTCAGGTAGGCATACTCGGGCTGTTTGGCCAGCTTTTCGATTTCGGTTTTCAGATTGCCTTTGGGGATATCAGCAATGTAGCCGCCGGGGGGGGTGAGTACGGGGGCAACAAGGCCTTTGAAACTTGGCAGTAACGCAGTATGGACAAATTATAGCAACCATAAATGATTCTGGAACAGGCATTTATGTCTACGCGGATAGAATAAGAAAAGGCCGTCTGAAAGATTTAAGATTTTTCAGACGGCATGACTTATTTATGAATAAAAGAAACATAAATTAGGCGATGTGGGCGGCAAGTGTCCATTCTGTGCTTGCTTATTGGCAAGATTGGTTATCAGGATAAAGCCAATATAAAAAACTATCATCCTGGTTAACTATTATTTCAATACTTTCTTCTCCTCTGCAAAATATATCAGGTGCAATTTCTTTAAATCCTTTCAAATTTAAATTTTCTTTAATCTGTTCTTCGTTAATATATTTAGCATCCAAACTAACAATTAATCTCCTTCCCGCTCTTCCACCCACATGTTCAGATAAAATAGCATTTTTTTCTAAAATCATACCTATTTCTTTTTGAATATTATCTAACTTTTCTTTTGTATCAAATCTATAATCTGATTTAAAACTGGTCTTAAAATTAAAAATGATAAAAATAAAAAATATAGCCATCAGAATATATTTTATTTTTTTTAGGGCGTGTCCTCAATTTAACTTAGCATGAATAATAGAGCAAGCCAAGTAAAGCATCGATTTAAAATTACGAGCTAATTTCTCATAGCGAGTAGCAAT
>NZ_PDBT02000117.1:0-4216 GCF_002551535.2 Neisseria sp. N95_16 | reverse complement strand
AAACTTTTGCTCTGAAATTTTGCTGAACTTTTGATACTTATTTTTTAGTTTCATATTAGGAGCTTATCAGGTTTTTTGATGATTTTGCTTCCTAAGCCCCTATTTTTTTTATATCATTGATTAAGGCGATTTCCACCCAGCGCAAATCGATTTATTAAAATGATAACGGGATAACTTACTTTAAAACCGCTTATCAAATATAAACCAGGCCGTCTGAAACTTACAGCTATTCCATCCCAAGCCACAAAAAACCGCCCTGTATTCACAGGGCGGTTAATCGTTTAGGCTAATCTTTTCAGACGGCCTTACTTGTTCAATTCATTGGCCAAATACAACCAAGTTTCAATCACAGTATCCGGATTCAAAGACACACTTTCGATGCCTTCTTCAACCAACCATTTGGCGAAATCAGGATGATCTGACGGACCTTGGCCACAAATGCCGACGTATTTGTTTTGCTTGCGACAAGCAGAAATCGCCAAGTGCAGCATCACTTTCACGGCAGGGTTACGTTCGTCGAAGGTTGCAGCAATCGGGCCGCCGCTGTCGCGGTCAACACCCAAGGTCAATTGGGTCATGTCATTCGAACCGATTGAGAAGCCGTCGAAGTATTGCAGGAATTGTTCGGCCAACAATGCGTTGCTTGGCACTTCGCACATCATGATCAAACGCAGACCATTTTTACCGCGCTCTAAGCCGTTTTCTTTCAAGGCTTTAATCACAGCTTCGGCTTCGCTCAATGTACGCACAAACGGAATCATGATTTCAACGTTGGTCAAACCCATCTCATCGCGAACGCGTTTCAGTGCTTTACATTCCAGTGCGAAACATTCGGCAAAATCTTCCGACACATAACGTGCGGCACCACGGAAGCCAAGCATTGGGTTTTCTTCGTGCGGCTCGTATTTTTCACCGCCGACCAAACCGGCATACTCGTTAGATTTGAAATCGGACATACGCACGATGGTTTTGCGTGGGTAAACCGAAGCAGCCAATGTGGCCACGCCTTCGGCGATTTTATCCACGTAGAAATCAACCGGAGAAGCGTAACCGGCAATGCGGCGGCTGATTTCGGCTTTCAATTCGTCATCTTGGCTGTCAAATTCGAGCAAGGCTTGCGGGTGGATACCGATTTGGCGGTTAATGATGAATTCCATGCGCGCCAAACCAATTCCATCGCTCGGCAGGCTGGAAAAGCTGAACGCCAATTCAGGATTGCCGACGTTCATCATCACTTTTACCGGCGCTTTCGGCATATTGTCCAACGCCACGTCGGTTACGTTCACATCCAGCAAACCGGCATAAATCAAACCGGTGTCGCCTTCGGCACAAGATACGGTCACTTCTTGGCCTTCTTGCAGCAATTCGGTAGCGTTGCCGCAACCTACTACCGCAGGAATACCCAATTCACGCGCAATAATCGCGGCGTGACAAGTACGGCCGCCACGGTTGGTCACAATCGCAGAAGCGCGCTTCATCACTGGTTCCCAATCCGGGTCGGTCATATCGGTAACCAATACGTCACCGGCTTCCACGCTTTCCATTTGCGAAGAATCTTTCACCAAGCGCACTTTACCTTGGCCGACTTTTTGGCCAATCGCGCGACCTTCAGCCAAGACTTGTTTGTCGCCGTTGATGGTGTATCGACGCAGACTGCGGGTGCTGTCTTCTTGAGATTTAACAGTTTCCGGACGGGCTTGCAAGATATACAGTTTGCCGTCAACACCGTCACGACCCCATTCGATGTCCATCGGACGGCCGTAGTGTTTCTCAATGGTCAATGCGTAGTGTGCCAACTCGGTCACTTCTTCATCGGTAATCGAGAAGCGGTTGCGGTCTTCTTCCGGCACGTCAATGTTGGTCACAGATTTACCGGCTTCGGCTTTATCGGTGAAAATCATCTTGATTTGCTTAGAACCCATGGTCTTACGCAAAATCGCCGGTTTGCCTTGTTTCAAAGTTGGTTTGAATACATAGAATTCATCAGGGTTTACCGCGCCTTGCACGACGTTTTCACCCAAACCGTAAGACGAAGTCACGAACACTACTTGATCGTAACCCGATTCGGTATCGATACTGAACATCACGCCTGAAGAGCCGCTGTCTGAACGCACCATGCGTTGTACACCGGCAGACAAGGCCACGATATCGTGTTCAAAGCCTTTGTGTACGCGGTAAGAAATGGCACGGTCGTTGTAAAGCGAAGCAAACACATGGTGCATGGCTTCTTTTACATTTTCCAAACCATTGATATTCAGATATGTTTCTTGCTGACCGGCAAATGAAGCGTCCGGCAAGTCTTCTGCAGTTGCAGATGAACGAACGGCTACAGAAATATCCGCAGTACCGGCATCGGCAACCATTTTGTTCCAAGCTTCTTCAATTTCGGCATTGAGCTGCTCAGGGAACGGCGTATCCAAAATCCATTGGCGGATTTCTTTACCCACGCGCGCCAGCTCGGCCACATCTTCAACATCCAGCTTAGCCAATGCAGCAGAGATACGCTCACTCAAGCCTTCGTGTGCCAAGAAAGCACGGTATGCGTCGGCCGTGGTGGCGAAGCCGCCCGGTACGCGTACGCCTTTTTCAGTCAACTGACTGATCATTTCGCCCAAAGAAGCATTTTTACCACCTACGCTTTCGACGTCGGTCATGCGTAAGTTTTCAAACCAAATCACGTAGTTTGCTGCCATTTTTCATCCAGTTCGTATTATGTTAAAAAAGAAATGAATCTGCTCATTTATTCTAAGACATTCGAACTATTCCTGTCATGTACTTTATGCTTCAAAAATGCTTAAGGCCGTCTGAAAAATTGCGGGCTACAGCGATGTAGTGAAATGAAATCAATATAGTTGAAATGTATCGAAACAGCTTACACCCTTGTAAAATATAGGGTTTAAGATAAATTAATGAAATTACGATACCTCTATTAATCATTTAAATTAGCATAAAATTTCAAAAATTTCGATTTTTCTTATAAAAAATTGGTATTTTAACTTTATTTAATTTTGTTGTAATTCTTTGTAGTTTGAAACGATGCGCTTTATTGCGACCGCGTCTCTTGCTATTATCAAACTTATATCTGCTACATTTCATTCATTAGAGAGAAACGTATGTCCAAACCCCGCCATATTTTTTATATTTCCGACCGCACCGGCCTGACCGCTGAAAACATCGGCGAAGCACTGCTCAATCAATTCGGTAATCTCGAATTCAAACGCTACACCTACCCTTTCATCAACACCGTTGAAAAAGCACAGGAAGTGATTGCCAAAGTCAACGCCAATGCCGAAGCCAACGGCGAACGCCCGATTGCTTTTGTCAGCGTGGTGAATGATGAAATCCGCAACATGATTAAAACCGCCAATGCCTACCAAATCAATTTCTTTGAAACCTTCTTAGGTGCATTGGAAAAAGAGTTAAACGCCGAAGCCACTTTGGCCTCGCAAGGCCACCACAGTATCGGCAACACCCAACGCTACGACGCGCGTATGGAAGCGGTGAACTTCTCACTCAATCACGACGACGGCGTCAGCGACAAAAACCTGCAAGAAGCCGATGTGATTTTGATGGGCGTATCGCGCTCCGGCAAAACCCCGACCTGCCTGTATCTTGCACTGCAATACGGCATCCGCGCCGCCAACTACCCGCTGATTCCCGATGATTTAGAATCGAGCGATTTGCCGCGCATGGTGAAACCTTACAAAGACAAATTGTTCGGCCTGACCATCCAACCGGAGCGCCTGCAAGCCATCCGCCAAGAGCGCCGCCCGAATTCGACCTATGCGCAAATCAACACCTGCCGCAGCGAAGTGGCCGATGCGCAAGCGATGTTTAAACGCCACGGTATTCCGTTTACCAATACCACCGATAAATCGGTAGAAGAATTGGCGGTATACATCTTGCAAGCTTGTCAACTGAAACGCCGTTTCTAATCTATAGATAATAAAAGGCCCTTACATTCGCCTAACAAGTGCAATTTCCAATAACAGAAAAGGCCAGTATGCGGTAGTATACTGCCTTTCCTGACAAGAAAGATTGCAATATGGCCTACACACAACTGACCTCACACCAAAGATACTACATTTCCAGACATTACCGCAACCTACCCCTAAACCAAATCGCACAGAACATCGGTTGTCATCCCGCCACCGTCAGTCGGGAAATCAGACGGCATTCCGTCAACGGAACCTACTGTTACCGAAAAGCACAACAG
>NZ_PDBT02000116.1:0-4232 GCF_002551535.2 Neisseria sp. N95_16 | reverse complement strand
CTGTTGTGCTTTTCGGTAACAGTAGGTTCCGTTGACGGAATGCCGTCTGATTTCCCGACTGACGGTGGCGGGATGACAACCGATGTTCTGTGCGATTTGGTTTAGGGGTAGGTTGCGGTAATGTCTGGAAATGTAGTATCTTTGGTGTGAGGTCAGTTGTGTGTAGGCCATATTGCAATCTTTCTTGTCAGGAAAGGCAGTATACTACCGCATACTGGCCTTTTCTGTTATTGGAAATTGCACTTGTTAGGCGAATGTAAGGCCGTCTGAAAACCCAGTTTTCAGACGGCCTTTTGTTATCCAATCAAGCAATTGATTCTACTATATTTATTTCTTATGAAATGATTCCACATAACGCATTGATAAAAAATAATATAATTTATTTGTTACATAAAGAAATATATGCTAAAAATAAATTACCATGACAAACTTGTTTTGAATCATGGATTAAGCTGTTAAAACCATAACAAAAAAGGAGAAGATCATGCGGAACCTTACCCTATTTTTACTGATTTCCGGTATCGGCTTAACGGCCTGCAGCCCAAACAACACCAGCCAAACCGAGCAAGCGAAGCCAATCGAACCGGCGGCGTCTGCCGTGGCTACCGCGCCCGAAGCTGTCAAAGCTTCCGCACCTGCTGCACCGGCCAAAACCGAAACCATCAAAGTGACCTTGGTTGATGTCAAAACCATTCCGGAAGGCGCTGAAGGCGATGCCATTCGCGATGGTTTGGATATTGCCACCCGCACCGCCCTGCGCGTTCCCGACCACGTCGGCAACCACTTAAACTGCACCAGTTGCCACTTGGGCAACGGCTCTACGCCTTACGCTGCACCGTGGAACGGCGTACCGGCCTTGTTCCCGCTATACCGCGCACGCAGCGGCAAAGTGGATACCATCGAAGAGCGCATCAATGGCTGCTTTATGCGCTCGATGAACGGCAAACCTTTGGCAGACGACAGCACCGAAATGCGCAATCTGATTGCCTACATGACTTGGCTTTCTAAAGACATCCCGCCCGGACACAGCCCCGAAGGCCGCGGCTTTGTTGAAATCGATAAAAATTTGGTGCCAAACCGTGTCAACGGTAAAGCCATTTTTGAACAAAAATGCGTGGTTTGTCACGGCGAACAAGGCGAAGGCATGTTGCAGCCGGGTAACAGCGGCTATATCTACCCTGCCGTTGCCGGTAAAAATTCCTTCAACGACGGCGCCGGCATGGCGCGCACATACACTGCCGCCGCGTTTATCAAAGGCAATATGCCGTTTGGCCAACCCAACAGCCTGACCGACCAAGAAGCGGTTGACGTAGCCGATTTCATGAGCCACATGGATCGACCGGTGTTTGCCCACAAACACAAAGACTGGCCAAAAGGCGATGCGCCAAAAGATGTACGCCGTTGATTGGATGTTGAAACAAGATTGAACACTTGTCAGCATCTCGGATATCAGCATAGCTTAAAGCCCACTCACAGCCATATGCCAAATCCGAAAGATGTATCAAGCTTTCAGGCCGTCTGAAAATCCAGTTTTCAGACGGCCTCTGCGTATTCAAGCATTGAATCTTTAAGCGTTTTTTTGTACAATTGCGCGTCTTTTATTATTCAACAGGCCGTCTGAAGCACGGCCTGAAATTTTTAGAAAAATCATTATGTCGAATATCCCCGAACAAGTGCGCCACCGCCGCACTTTTGCCATCATTTCCCACCCCGATGCGGGTAAAACCACGCTAACCGAAAAGCTGTTGTTGTTCTCAGGTGCGATTCAAAGCGCCGGTACAGTGAAAGGCAAGAAAACCGGCAAATTCGCCACCTCCGACTGGATGGACATCGAAAAACAACGCGGCATTTCCGTGGCCTCATCGGTGATGCAGTTCGACTACAACGACCACACCGTCAACCTGCTCGACACCCCAGGCCACCAAGACTTCTCGGAAGATACCTACCGCGTATTGACCGCGGTTGACAGTGCCTTGATGGTGATTGATGCCGCCAAAGGCGTGGAAGCGCAAACGATTAAACTCTTAAACGTCTGCCGCCTGCGTAACACGCCGATTGTTACCTTTATGAACAAATACGACCGTGACGTGCGCGATTCGCTGGAATTGCTCGACGAAGTAGAAAACATCTTAAAAATCCGCTGCGCGCCCGTGACTTGGCCAATCGGCATGGGCAAAAACTTCAAAGGCGTGTATCACATTCTGAATGATGAAGTGTATCTGTTTGAAGCCGGCGGCGAGCGTTTGCCGCACGAATTCGACGTGATTAAAGGCATTGACAATCCTGAATTGGAAAGCCGTTTCCCTTTGGAAATCCAACAGTTGCGCGATGAAATCGAATTGGTGCAAGCCGCGTCTAACGAGTTTGATTTGGAAGAATTTTTGGCGGGCGAACTCACGCCGGTATTCTTCGGCTCGGCGATTAACAATTTCGGCATCCAAGAAATCTTAAATTCCTTAATCGACTGGGCACCGGCACCGCAAGGCCGCGATGCCACCGTGCGCGTGGTTGAACCGACCGAAGAAAAATTCTCCGGTTTCGTGTTTAAAATTCAAGCCAATATGGACCCGAAACACCGCGACCGTATCGCCTTTTTGCGCGTATGCTCCGGCAAATTCGAGCGCGGCATGAAGATGAAACACCTGCGCATCAACCGCGACATCGCCGCCTCCAGCGTGGTGACGTTTATGTCGCACGACCGCGAATTGGTCGAAGAAGCCTACGCCGGCGACATCATCGGTATCCCGAACCACGGCAATATCCAAATCGGCGACAGCTTTTCCGAAGGCGAGCAGCTGGCGTTTACCGGCATTCCGTTTTTCGCGCCGGAATTGTTCCGCAGCGTACGCATTAAAAACCCGCTTAAAATCAAGCAACTGCAAAAAGGCTTGCAGCAGCTTGGCGAAGAAGGCGCGGTGCAGGTATTCAAACCGCAATCGGGCGCGGATTTGATTTTGGGTGCAGTCGGCGTGTTGCAGTTTGAAGTCGTCACCTCACGCTTGGCCGCCGAATACGGCGTAGAAGCCGTGTTCGACAACGCATCGATTTGGTCGGCGCGCTGGGTATCGTGCGACGACAAGAAAAAACTGGCCGAATTTGAAAAAGCCAACGCGGGAAACTTGGCCATCGATGCCGGCGGCAACCTCGCCTACCTCGCACCCAACCGCGTGAATCTTGGCTTGACCCAAGAGCGCTGGCCGGACATTGTGTTCCACGAAACACGCGAACATGCGGTGAATTTGAACGCTTGATGAGATAAATATAAGCAAGGCCGTCTGAAACAAAATGTTTCAGACGGCCTTTTCTTGATGCCAACTTACACCCACAAATCCCAAGCAAATTTGCCGATAATCAACACCAGCAAACACATAAAACCATAGCGCAGAAACTTGGTGCCGCCGCGTATTACCAACCGCGCGCCAATGATGCCGCCGCACAAATTTGCTATGGCCAACGTAACTGCCCATGCCCACACCACGTGACCATGCGGCACAAAAAATGTCAGCGCGGCAAAATTGGTGGTGGTGTTAATGACCTTGCCCGAAGCATTAGCAGTGAGAAAATCATAGCCGTAAAAACGCACGAAAATAAACGCCAACAGGCTGCCTGTACCCGGCCCGAAAATACCGTCATAAAAACCGATTAATGCGCCAAAAAACAAGCCCCATAAGGTTTCTTTGCGCGTGAGTTTGGCGGTGCGCTGGATTTGACCTAAATCTTTCTTCAAAAAAGTATAAATACACATCACAATCATGATGACCAGCATAATCGGCTTCATGTATTCGGTCGGGAAAAACGCCACCGATTTGGCGCCCAAATACGAAGCGATAAACGCCAACATCGCCGCCGGCAACAGCATTTTCCACGGCACGGGAATTTTGCGCACATATTGCCATGTCGCGGTGACTGTACCGGAAAACGATGCCACTTTACCCACACCCAACACGGTCGGCACCGGCGTGCCCGGCAGGATATTAAACAATCCGAGAATTTGCAGCAGACCGCCGCCTCCGACTGCCGCATCCATCAATCCGGCCAAAAAACCAATAATAATCAAAAAGTAAAACGTCGTTTCCATCAACAGGCAGTCTGAGACCTTTGCAAAACCCTACCTACCATCAAAAAAGCTTACTTAGGTTACTAAGTAAGCTTTTTTTCAACATAAAATCCCCAATCATTACCTAAAATTCCCTATTCTCGGGCACATTTCCCCCTTTTCACGCGGCAGCAGA
>NZ_PDBT02000115.1:0-4311 GCF_002551535.2 Neisseria sp. N95_16 | reverse complement strand
CTGTTGTGCTTTTCGGTAACAGTAGGTTCCGTTGACGGAATGCCGTCTGATTTCCCGACTGACGGTGGCGGGATGACAACCGATGTTCTGTGCGATTTGGTTTAGGGGTAGGTTGCGGTAATGTCTGGAAATGTAGTATCTTTGGTGTGAGGTCAGTTGTGTGTAGGCCATATTGCAATCTTTCTTGTCAGGAAAGGCAGTATACTACCGCATACTGGCCTTTTCTGTTATTGGAAATTGCACTTGTTAGGCGAATGTAAGGCCGTCTGAAAGACTAGACTTTCAGACGGCCTATTGCAGCTATTCAATATTTAATCAAAACGACTCAATTATTGTGCGGCAGAAGCAGCAGATGCTTCTGAAGCGGCTTCGGCTTCAGCGGCGACAACTTTGGCTTCGTCAGCAGCTTGGCCACCCCATACGGCAGGGTATTTGTAACCAGCAAAGCGTTGTTTGGCGTAAGATTTAAATTCTTCCGAATTGTAGGCGGCTTCTACGTCTTTCAACCATTGAGCGTCTTTGTCGGCGGTTTTCACGGCTGCCCAGTTGACGTAGGCAAAGCTAGGTTCTTGGAACAGGGTTTCGGTCAGTTTCATGCCGCTGCTCATGGCGTAGTTGCCGTTTACCACGGCAAAGTCAACATCGGCGCGGCTGCGCGGCAATTGCGCGGCTTCCAGCTCGACAATTTTGATTTTTTTCAGGTTTTCGGCGATGTCGTTTTTAGAGGCAGTCAATGGGTTGATGCCGTCTTTCAGTTTGACCCAGCCCAATTCGTTCAACATCACCAAAGCACGGGCGAAGTTGGATGGGTCGTTTGGCGCGGAAACGCTGCTGCCTTCTTTCACATCATCCAATGAGGCCAATTTGCCCGGATACAACCCCAATGGCGCGGTCGGCACTTGGAAGGCTTCCACGATGTCTAATTTGTGTTCTTTGCGGAAATCTTCCAAGTATGGTTTGTGTTGGAAGACGTTGATGTCGATTTCACCTTCGGCCAAAGCCAGGTTAGGTCGCACATAATCGGTAAATTCGATTAGTTTCACGGTGTAGCCTTGCTTTTCCAAGGCTGGTTGGATTTGTTCTTTCACCATGTCGCCGAAGTCGCCGACGGTGGTACCGAAGACGATTTCTTTTTTGGCACCGGTGCTGTCGGCAGCCGGTGAGGCGGCAGAAGCGGCCGGAGCGGCTTCTTGTTTTTGCCCGCCGCAAGCGGCCAAAGCCAAGGCCAAAGCGGCGGCTGAGAAGGTTTTCAATACGCTGTTTACGTTCATAACAATACTCCTTAAATGTGTGTGGCAGAAATCATAACATGCCGTCTGAAAAAAGATGAATGATTTTTCAGACGGCCTTTATAAACAATTCTTCTATCGTTTGTCGAGGCGGCGCGAAATCCAGTTGCCCAAGCCCTGCATGGCAATCACCATCAGCACCAAAATCGCCACGATGAAGATAATGACCTCGGTTTGATAGCGGTAATAGCCGTAGCGGATGGCCAGGTCGCCCAAACCGCCGCCGCCGATCATACCGGCCGCCGCGCTGTAAGAGAGCAGACCGATGGCCAATACGGTAATACTGGACACCATGCCGGCGCGCGCTTCATTGAGCAGCACTTTGCGGATGATGGTGAGCGGTGTCGCCCCCATGCTGATCGACGCTTCAATCATACCGCGCGGCACTTCGCGCAGGTTTTGCTCGACCAAGCGGGCAAAATAAAACAGGCCGGAAACGCTCAACACCAGCGATGCGGCGTAAGGGCCGATGGTACTGCCGATGATGGCGCGGGTGGCCGGAATCAGCGCAATCATCAAAATTACAAACGGAAACGCGCGCATTAAATTGACCAAGTTGTCCAACACAAAATTCAGCGGCTTGTTGTAGTGCAATTGGCGGTTGGAAGTGACAAACAGCAACACGCCCAATAAAGTGCCGAACACCACGGCAAACAAGGTGGATAAACCGACCATGATAAAGGTTTCGCCCAAGGCTTGGTAAATCTCACCTTTCATGCCACTGATGGTGGCGAGGGCTTTGGAAAAAGTCAAATCCGCCATCTCAATCCTCCCGAATCAGTTCGCGCCCGATTTCCGATTGGGCATGAATTTGGTTGTTGTTCACTTCTACCACTTCCAACAGGCGGCCGTTGTCCAGCAGGGCGGCGCGGTCGCATAAGCGGCGAATCACGCTCATTTCGTGGGTCACGATGACGATGGTCACGTTGAATCGTTTGTTGATGTCTTCCAAGCATTCCAACACGCTGCGGGTAGTGGCAGGGTCGAGTGCGGAAGTCGGTTCGTCGGCCAAAATCACTTGCGGATTGGGTGCCAACGCGCGGGCAATGCCGACACGCTGCTTTTGTCCGCCCGAAAGCTGGGCAGGGAAGTGACCGGCGCGCTCCTGCAAACCGACAATTTCCAAACATTCCGCCACGCGCGCACGGATTTTTTCAGACGACCATCCGGCAATTTCCAACGGAAAAGCCACATTATCCGCCACCGTGCGGTTGCTCAACAGATTAAACTGCTGGAACACCATACCGATATTTTGCCGTGCCTGACGCAACTGCGCGCCATTTAGCGTCATCAAATCCTGATTGCCGACCAAAACACGCCCCGAATCCGGCCGCTCGAGCAGATTAATCAACCGCAATAAGGTCGATTTGCCCGCGCCGGAATAGCCCATCAGGCCGAAAATTTCACCGTCTTTAATTTCCAAACTGGTCGGCTCCACCGCCGTAAACCACGATTTGTCGCGCGTTTGGTAGCGTTTGGAAACCTTGTCTAAAATAATCATAATGTTCTCAAATACAACAAAGCCCGATGTCTGACACAACGGGCTGGTTTTGCAGCGGAAATAAAATATCATCTGCAAACGCTTTAGCTGTTTTTGCCCGCAAGCTGTGTCAAATCGGCATAAAAGTGTGAATGGGGAATAGTAACGAAAACGTGAAATCGTGTCAAGAATCAAGGCCGTCTGAATGTTTGGGGCGGGTTTGTTTTGAAAAATACCGAGTGTTGTGATAGAAAGCCGTCTGAAGTCGGCAGGTAAGTTTTTAGACGGCCTGTTGAGTGTTCTATATCTTATGATTAATCGATAAAAAATGAAAACCATCAAAATTTTAGCAAGCCTAGGCGGGGTAATGGCAGCATTTCCTGTATGGGCGGCAACCTGCACACCAGCGCAATTAGACGAAATTTTAGCGCCGGCAACAGCTCAGCAAAACAGCGTAGAAGTTGCCTGCTCGGCTACCTTGCCGAAAAACCGTACCATTAGCAAGCGTTTGTATTTTACGGGCGCAGCGGCAAGCAATCAGGTGTTTGATTGCAATGGCAATACGATTGCGCCTACCCATATTACGGGCGGAGACAGCATAGTCATTCGCTCGAAAAAGCAGCAAAATCAATGGTTGCGTCCGGAAAACTTAACCATTCGCAGCTGTAAAGTAGCCGGTTCGGTACGTGTGATGGGTATGGGCGCGAATGGGGAAGTGGAAGCCGTGCGCTTGTCTTCGTTTGAGAACGGTCATACGGAGCGTGCGCAGGCAGCTGCGCCCAGTCGTATTCGTTTAGAAAACATGACTATTGTCGGAAATGGCCGTATTCCTTTGTATCTGGCGCCGGGCGTGAATCATGTGACGGTTGCCAACAGCCGCATTACAGGGCATAGCAAAAGTGTGGCTGTTTATCTGGATGCAGAGAGTGGTCACAATACCTTTACCCGTAATACTATTGACGCCAAAACATCAAAGCGGGAATTGATTGCCATTGACGGCTCGGCACATAATGCGTTCAGCCATAACCGTTTTTCCGCGCTCAATCATGGCGGTATTTATTTTTACCGCAATTGCGGCGAGGGCGGCACCATCCGTCACCAAACGCCGTCTTACAATACCTTAAGCCAAAATGTGTTTTACTATCATCGATATAGAGGACGCTTGCCGGTAATATGGCTGGGCGCACGTGATGGCAACCGCAATTATTGTGAAGCAGATGCGGGCTATGCGTTTGGCAGCAGTTTGGATAACCGCGATTTTGCCGACTTTAATGTGGTTGAGAATAACCAAATTTACCGCTTGCCCATTCGTAGAATGATTCGTGATGAGGGGAGTAATAACCGAATCAGTGAGAATCGTACGATAAAATAATTTAACTTACTATTTGATTAAATTGATAAAAGGCCGTCTGAAAATGCTTGATACATTTTCAGACGGCCTTACATTCGCATTTCAAGTGCAACGCTCAAATGCCATTGGCAAGGGCTGCTGAAAACAGATCACCCGGTGTCTCATAGTCCAATGTCTTTCTCGGTCGGCGG
>NZ_PDBT02000114.1:0-4463 GCF_002551535.2 Neisseria sp. N95_16 | reverse complement strand
AGTATCGGAAGCGGTCAAATCAAGAGCGAAACAGCGGATTATTTCTCTAAACTTTTGCTCTGAAATTTTGCTGAACTTTTGATACTTATTTTTTAGTTTAATATTAGGAGCTTATCAGGTTTTTTGATGATTTTGCTTCCTAAGCCCCTTTTTTATTGCAACATTTCAATTCATTCCAATCAAAAAATTCTACTTTAAACATCACAAAAGGTCGTCTGAAAACATATTTTTCAGACGGCCTTGATTTATCCATATAGAAAATCAATCTAAGCTGATCACCACCCCATTTGCCCCCGAGGCCACCGATAATCGGTACAACACTTCTTGCGGCATATCGCTGTGCCACAAGCCGGTAATATTGGCAATCACCGGAAGATGGGTGACTTTACGCACGCGCACAATCGCGTCAACATCCAAGCGGTAGGTGTGTTCCGGCTCGAAGCTCAACGTACCCGCTTCGCCCAAGATAATATGGTGGTTGCCACGTAAGGCGATGTGTTCGGCAGCAACCAGCCAATCATCGACACGGTGATGCTTGTCTTTGCACAACACCACCGGCGTGTTCAGACGGCCTACTTCATCCTGCAAAGCACGGTTGCTCATCAATTCGCCGCCCAAATACAAAATATCCGCTTGCGCTGCCAAAGCCGATTCAATTTGGCGCACATCACGAATCCGCACCAATACCGGTTTGCCCGCTTCGTGAATACGCTCAATTTCCTGCTGCATAGCAATGATTTGCGCTTTTTCGCTGCTGTTGTCCACATCGGCATACGGTCTGGCCGACATAAAAAACGGATCGATAAACACCGCATCGGCATCTGATTTAAAGCCGACGGCAATATCCAGCATTTTCTCACCGCCGAACACCACGCCGCGAACGGTAATTCGGCTGTCTTGCGGCTGCGCCTCCCGGCTGATGATTTTCCAATCATTCAATACCCGAATCGCCCGCTCTACTTCCGGCAGACGCTCCAATTCATTCGGATGAAACACGCGTTCATCACCGACTGCACCGATAATAGTCCGCTCTTCACCTTGGGAAACATGCTCCTGCAAACCGCGGCTGCGGATGCATTCAATTACACGCGTTACCGCTTCGGCCGAAGCCTGTTTCTGCATCACAATAATCATTTTGCGCTCCCTGATATTGAGAATCCGATATTAACATATTTTTCAGACGGCCTAATTGGCTAAATTCTCCTACCGTTCATCATATCGCTTTACGTTAACCGCATCGCCCTTGTGTTATACTGCATACCTAATTGTCTGTTTCCCCTTTTTATGCTAAACCGCTTGCTTAACTCAGGAAAATTCTGGCTGAAAATCATTTTTTTCGGTCTGCTGGCATCGTTTTTGATGTTTGTCAGCCTGTATGCATCGGTTTACCATTTTCTCAGCGCCGAGCGCATTCATCAATTTGCCCAAGAAAGCTTAGGACAAACCGAACGCAGCATCCGCTTCGATAAAAGCATCACGCGCAATCTGCTTCCACGCCCAACGATTACCCTAAAAAACCTCATCATCAGCCGACCGCACACCACCGATGCCGCCATTCATATCAAAGAAATGAAGATTGGTTTGGCTTGGCAAAGCTTGTGGGCAGATAGCCCTGTGATTGAAAAATGGGTGGTTTCCGGTGCCGATGCCACCTTGCAGCGCACGCAAGACGGCAAATGGAGCTTGCAAGACATTTGGCAACAACAAAGCCGCAACGTCAATCTTAACCGCCTGATTATTGAAAACAGCACCTTACGCTTGCGCCTGATTAACGGTGAATACCTGATCGAACAATTTGGCTTAAATGCCAAAGCCCCCGATTCAGGCACGCGCGAATTCAGCGTTAGCGGCAATTTCAATCACAGCAAAATTCCAGTTTCTTGGAAAGGCTCGGGTTTACTGGAAACCGCAACCAACGGCTGGAAAATCCCTAAATTTCATTTAAGCGCAGAAGGCCGTCTGAACGATGAAACCATCAAAATCATTGCCGACAGCGCACTTGCGTGGCAGCCCAAACAAAGCTCTTTGCAGGCAAATAATCTTGCTCTACGTGCCGACAGCTCTTACCAAGATTTTCACCTGACCGCGCAAGTACCGCGCCTGACTTTCAATACCGATCATGTGTTTGTGGACACATTCAACAGTGCATTCACCGCCGGCAGCGAAGCCAGCCAATGGAGCGGCTCGTTGAAATTAGATAAAGGCAACCTACTCAACGGCGAGGCTTCACTGGAGGGCTTTAAGCTCAACGCCAATCACCGCACCGCACAATGGCAAACCAATCTTTCCGTTTCCGGCCCTTTGGTTTGGCAAAAACCGACGGTTTAAAATCCGATGCCATCCACATTACCACCATGCAGGATACGGTTAACCGCTCGCCCCGTCCACGCTACATCAGCTTGCTCGACGGCAGCTTCAGCCTGACCGATTTCAGGCATTGGCAAGGCAAATTCAATGGCTATTTCGACCGCCAACCGGCTGCCCTCAGCTTAAAATACAGCAATGAAGCCGGTGAAGTGCCACTGCTTGAAGCCGGCCTCGCCTTGCAAAAACTCTCTCTTGCGCCCTACTGGGAAGATTTAGAAGCACAATCCGGCAATATTTACCCCGAATTTCTCAACGACGACAGTCTGCCCGACATCGAAGCGCAGGTTAAAATCGACAGCATGAATTTTCCCGGTTTGCAGTTGGAAAATGTTGAAACATTGATTTCGGCCAACCGCCAGCACATCGCCTTCACCAATTTCAAAGCCGGTTTATACGGCGGCCAAACCGAAGGCGGCATCAGCATGGCCAACACCACGCCGATTTCTTACCACTTACAGCAAAACGCGCAAGGCGTGCAAATCCGCCCATTACTGCAAGATTTATTTGGTTTTCACAGCTTCAGCGGCACCGGCGATGCAGTGATTGACCTGACCTCCAAAGGCCAAGACCGCCGCAGTTTGTTACAGCTTTTAGACGGCACGCTCAGTCTGAATGTTTCAGACGGCGCGTGGCACGGTATCGACATGAACAACATCTTGCAAAGCGGCAATATTAAAAAAGACACGGAAAATAACCTGCAAACGCCGTTTCACCGCTTTTCGCTGCACAGCGTGATTGAAAAAGGCGTCAGCCACCATGTCAACACCGAATTATTGTCTGACAGCGTGCGCGTCATCAGCAGCGGTTTCACCAATTTGGAAAAACAGGAATTATCAGAAGAGCTACTCATTTACAATGCCCGTAATCCCGATTCACGCCCCGTGCCGTTGAAAATCAAAGGCTCGGTGCACAATCCTTCGATTACCTTGGATTACGGACAATTGACGGATGGTTTAAGTACCCCGCAAGAAAAACAAAAAGCCTTAGAAGAGACATTCCGCGAGCAATGGAATTGGTTGATTCCAAGACGAAAATAAAGATAGACTGAGACCTTTGCAAAATCCCCATCTTTGGCACACTTCTTCGTTATGCGCTGCTCAAAATCTTGCCTATCCTATTGATGTCTGCACTTTCTGCGCCGCCCTAACTTCGAACTGCACTCAAATCTGGGGATTTTACAAAGGTCTCAAGCCGTCTGAAAGCCATTTTTTACGTTCAGACGGCCTCATTATTTTGACATTCGATTCCACCAACACAGCCAAAGCGTTATAATCAAAAATATATTAACTATTAAATAGGCCGTCTGAAACGGCTTTAGGATGATGAACTTATTCCGCTCAACCTTATGGGGTATTGTCGCCCTTTCCGCCGCCGCTGCGTGTGGTTCGTTTATTTTACAATACATCGTCGGCATGAATCCTTGCGTGCTGTGTATTGTGCAGCGTTTGATGGTGTTGGCCGTCGGCCTGGTTGCTTTGCTTACCGCGTTCAACCGCCAGCTATCCACCACCGCCCGCACTGTCAGCGCATTTTTAGTCAGCATTCCGGCACTTTACGGCATGGGCGTGGCCATTTACCAAATCTGGATTCAAAGCCTACCCGCCGGCACCGCCCCTGCCTGCGGCGCACCATGGACTTTCCGCCTGCGTGATTGGCCGCTGTTTGACTGGTATGAGCCAATTATTCGCGGTTTTGGCAATTGTGCCGAACCGGATTACGTTTTCGGCGTTGCCTTACCAGTGTGGAGCGTTTTGTATTTTGGCTTTGTGGTCGTGTTGGTATGGGGCATGTGGTTTAAAACCCGTCAAACACGTGTTTGAGATAAATTCAAGGCCCTTACATTCGCCTAACAAGTGCAATTTCCAATAACAGAAAAGGCCAGTATGCGGTAGTATACTGCCTTTCCTGACAAGAAAGATTGCAATATGGCCTACACACAACTGACCTCACACCAAAGATACTACATTTCCAGACATTACCGCAACCTACCCCTAAACCAAATCGCACAGAACATCGGTTGTCATCCCGCCACCGTCAGTCGGGAAATCAGACGGCATTCCGTCAACGGAACCTACTGTTACCGAAAAGCACAACAG
>NZ_PDBT02000113.1:0-4588 GCF_002551535.2 Neisseria sp. N95_16 | reverse complement strand
AAACTTTTGCTCTGAAATTTTGCTGAACTTTTGATACTTATTTTTTAGTTTCATATTAGGAGCTTATCAGGTTTTTTGATGATTTTGCTTCCTAAGCCCCAAGACAAAAATGCACAATCATTCTTCTGGAATCCTGAAGGTTGTGGTCCTAAAGAAAAAGAGCCTGTACGCGAAGTGATTATCCGCGAAGTGGTGCAAACACCTGCCCGTATCCGTCAATAATCGGATAAGCAATCAAGGCCGTCTGAAGATTCAGACGGCCTTTTTGATGACGGATAATGTAAGAAAATGGTCACAAAGGCTTGACAGGCATAAATCCCACTACTATAATACACAGCTTATCGGGTCGTTAGCTCAGTCGGTAGAGCAGCGGACTTTTAATCCGTTGGTCGAAGGTTCGAATCCTTCACGACCCACCAGATAAATCAAAAAAGCCATCGTTTTCGATGGCTTTTTTGATTTATGTGCAAGTTAAAAGCGTGGGCTGGGACTGTTGCTAAACGCCTTTAAAAGCCAGTGCACATAAAAACTGCCGTCATTTCCACCTGTGTGGGAATGACGGCAGTTTTGGTTGTTATTAATGGTTCATCAGGTTTTGTAAAGGTCTCTGCTTTTTAAAATCTAATCCATCAAAAAAGCCGTCTGAAAACTGTTCAGACGGCTTTTGTTTAATTTGACTGGCTTTATTCCACCACAATTTTCGGGAAGCGGCTGCTGAAGTCTTTGCCTTTATCGGCAATAGACAAAGCCAGTTGGAACGCTGCGTCGGTGTAGATTTTTTCCACTTCGCCGTGGTTTTCCAATAGCGCGGCGGCTTGGCCGTTATCCATTGCTTCGCGCACCGGCAGGCTGAGCGGCAGTTGGCCGAGCAATGGTACATTCAGACGGCCTGCTAAGTCTTTGCCGCCTTCAGTGCCGAAAATGGCTTCGCTGTGGCCGCAGTTGGAGCAGATGTGTACCGACATATTTTCCAATACGCCAAAGATAGGGATGTTTACTTTCTTGAACATATCCACTGCTTTGCGCGCGTCAATCAGGGCGATATCTTGCGGCGTGGTCACAACCACAGCGCCGGTTACCGGAATTTTTTGCGACAGGGTTAATTGAATGTCGCCGGTGCCCGGTGGCAAGTCGATAAACAGGTAATCCACATCGTCCCATTCGCTTTGGAACAATAATTGCTGCAAGGCTTGGCTCAACAATGGGCCGCGCCAAATCACGGCTTGGTCGGTGTCCATCAGAAAACCGATCGACATCACTTGAATGCCGCTTTCGGTGGTAATCGGCACCAGTTTTTCGTTTTTGGTATCCGGTTTGCCGGCCGATACGCCCAGCATGGTCGGTTGGCTCGGACCGTATAAATCGGCATCCAATACGCCAACACGCGCGCCCATGCGTGCCATGGCGGTGGCCAAGTTGGCGGTGGTGGTGGATTTGCCCACGCCGCCTTTGCCGGAGCCGACAGCGATGATGTTTTTTACGCCCTTGATGGTGGCCACACCCGGTTGCACTTTGTGTGTGCCGACCAGGGTGTCGATGCTCAAATGAATGCCGGTATCGCCGGTGAAGCCGATGATGGCTTCCTGAATGCGGTTGGCCAATTCATTGCCGATGTGCAAAACGGGATAGCCGAATTGCAAGGTAATGTGCAGGCCGTCTGAATCATGGTTGACGCTTTTGATGGCATTTTCACTGCCAAGCGTGCGTTGTGTGTGTGGAATGGCAACTGCTTGCAGGGCAGTCTGAATCTCTTGGATATTCATAAATCTCTCGGTATGAATGGAATGTGGTGGGGGTTACAATTGGGCTGATTACGCTAAATTCAAGCGCTTCATCGACCTGTAATGGCTATCGCGTATTTTAACAGAGCAGATTTATTTGTGCTGGGCATCGAGATTCTTTCAGACGGCTTTTAACCTATATTTATGCGGCAAGAAGTCGGATGGTAAGAAAAGTTAAGATGACATTTGGGCTTATTTTCTCAATATTACATTAATGAATTGAAATGTAGTCTTGTGTAATATGCTTTGTAAAGCTATGAAATATAGGCTTTGGTGGTTGGATTATCGAAAACGATTGTGCTATTGTAGAGCCATGCATTCAGTTGACCCGAATCGGAATGCGACACTAATTCAATATAAACAAAGCAGAGGAGACTCCTATGTTACATTATGCAATCGTATTTTTCGTGATTTCGATTATTGCTGCGGTATTGGGCTTCGGTGGTATTGCTGGTAGCGCCGCGGGCATTGCAAAAATCTTATTTGTCGGTTTCTTGATTTTGGCGGTATTGTCGCTGATTTTCGGCCGCAAACGCTAAGATAAAATGATAAAAAAACCATTCTGTTGAATGGTTTTTTTATTTGCATTGGGGGAATGAAAGAATGTATCCAATCATCAAAAATGCCGTCTGAACAGTTTCAGACGGCATTTTTTATCAGGGTTTATTCTTGTTCGTCGCCAACCACATCGGCAGGGCGTGGGGCGCGGGCATCGTTGCTTTTCTCTTTATGCTTCAATACTGCGCGATCCAATTTATCCATCAGCACATCAATCGCGGCATACATGTCTTGTTCTACCGCTTCAACGTGCAAATCTTTGCCGGCCAAGTGCAAATCGGCTTCGGCTTTTTGATTCACTTTTTCAACCGAGAGGGTAATGGCCACAGAAATCACATTGGCGGCATGGCGGTTGATGCGTTTCAATTTTTCAGACACATAGTTTTTAATCGCTTCGGTAACATCAAAATTCAGACCGGTAATTTTCAGGTTCATAATACAACTCCTTCGGTGAGTAAATCCGCCAACGTGACGGACATAAAAATCTTGTGTTCAGCCGATAAGCTTGCGCTTGTGCGCAGGTGGAATATCGAGCGACTCCCTGTATTTGGCGACGGTGCGGCGGGCGAGTTCAACGCCTTGTTGTTTTAAGAGCTGCACCAAGGCTTCATCGGAATGCGGCTTGTGCGCGTTTTCGCTGTCGATCAATTGTTTGAGCATGGCTTTTACCGCGCCTTGGCTCACGCCTTCATTGTTGCTGTCGGTGCTGACTGCCTGTGTGAAGAAATAGCGTAACGCAAATAAACCGCGTGGGCAAGCTAAATATTTTTGGTTGGCGGCTCTTGAAATGGTGGATTCGGCCAGCTCCAATTCGGCGGCGGCATCTTTGAGCAGCATGGGCACGAGGCCGATTTCGCCGAAGATGAAAAAATCTTCTTGTCGCTCAACGATGTATTCTGCCAAGCGGATAACCGTGCTTTTGCGCAATTCCAAGCTGTCGATTTTTTGGCGTGCTTCGTTCAGCTTTTCTTTCCATTCAGGTGAGGCACTTTCGATTTCTTGTAGTAGCTCAGTATATTCGCGGTTGATTTGAATTTTTGGCCAAGCGGCTTCGTTGAGGCTGATTTTCCAGCCGTCTGCCGTTTCTTTAACCCACACATCGGGCTGGATGTAGGCAGTCGGTTCGGCAGAGGCAAAACCGTAAGCCGGATAAGGGTTGAGTGAAGCAATCAAATCCAAGGCCGTCTGAATGGTTCGCGGCGTGGATTCGGGATACATTTTTTGGAAACGCTGGATATTTTGCTGACGGTTTTTGCCCAGTTCGTCAAATGAGCTTTGTATCAGGTGGCCGGCTAGTTGGCGCTCGGGCGAGGCAGGCAGGCGCATGAGTTGCAACAGCAGGGATTCGGTAATGTCGGTGGCGGCCACGCCGGGTGGATCGAAAGTTTGCAGGATGTCGAGCGCGTTTTGCAAATCGTCTTCATCCAGCATCCATTCCAGCGGGGTGTGGTCGATCACTTCCGACAGGCTGTCGGTGAAGTAGCCTTGTTCGTCGAGAAAATCAATCAGAATGTGGACATGCGCGGCTTCGGTTTTGGAAAGTGGGTGTTCGCATACTTGCGCGTGCAGATAAGCGTTGAAATCTTCTTCTTCGGCAACATTGAGCCAAGCATCTTCGGCATCGTCGCCGCCGATTTGGTTGCTGCGTGGTAGGGCGGCAGAAATACTGCTGTTGAACTCGGCTTCGCTAAATTCATCGGATTCGGGGCGTTCGAGCAAGGGATTTTCCTGCAGCCAGTCTTCTATTTCGCGCTCAATGTCTTGATTCGACATCTGCAACACGCGCAAGGCTTGTTGCAGCCTTTGATTGAGCTGCTGGGTTTGCTTGAGTTTTAAGCCGAAATTGGGATTCATAGGATAAGTAAGTTACGTTTTGTTTTATTGTTTTGGCAGTCAGGCTTTATCCACCGTGTGTGCGCGGTGGAACAGAAAAGGCCGTCTGAAATAAGTTACCACAAAATGAGCGTGGTTACTATTTTTCAGACGGCCTTACATTCGCCTAACAAGTGCAATTTCCAATAACAGAAAAGGCCAGTATGCGGTAGTATACTGCCTTTCCTGACAAGAAAGATTGCAATATGGCCTACACACAACTGACCTCACACCAAAGATACTACATTTCCAGACATTACCGCAACCTACCCCTAAACCAAATCGCACAGAACATCGGTTGTCATCCCGCCACCGTCAGTCGGGAAATCAGACGGCATTCCGTCAACGGAACCTACTGTTACCGAAAAGCACAACAG
>NZ_PDBT02000112.1:0-4957 GCF_002551535.2 Neisseria sp. N95_16 | reverse complement strand
CGTCCTTCTTCACCCAGCGGGCATCTTGGTCTTTGCTGGGGGTGTTTTCTGAAACCACACCGTTTTCATCAGTTTCAATCGCCCGTCGCTGTTTGCCGCCGGCTGTTTGGATTATGGYGGCGCCAATAACGGCTGCTTTGGCATGTTGGATTTTTAAGCCTTTGTCAGTTAATTGACGGTTAATCAAATCCAGTAATTCGGCAAGTAGATTGTTTTGTGCCAGCCAGTTGCGGTAACGGCACAGTGTGCTGTGGTCGGGAGTGTTGAGTTCGTCAAAACCGCAGAAGAGATAAAAGTCGAGACGGGTAATGCGACTGTGTTCGAGTTCGGGGTCGGACAGGCTGTGCCATTGGCCGAGTAAGACGGCTTTAAACATGGACAATAATGAATAGGCGGGGCGGCCGCCGTGATGACGGGTATAGCGGCCTTTTTGTTGTTCGAGATAATCGGCAATGGGCTGCCAGTCGATAATGAGCTGAATTTTGAGCAAGGGAAAGCGGTCAGGGTCTTTACCAACGATAGTTTCGACGGTTTGTTTGAAGAAGCTGCTCATGAAGAAAATCCTCTAAATTCGGCTTAAAGGGAATTTAGAGGATTTTAGGGTGTTTGGGAAGTATTATGCCGCTTGGTAACTATAGTTACTTTACATGGGATTTAAGAGGGGTTTTGCAAAGGTCTCAGGCCGTCTGAAACGTTTCAGACGGCCTTTTGAATATACTTAACGATAACTTAATCGGCGAATTGTTTTTTCATTCGCTCACGACGCTCTTGCGCTTCAACAGACAATGTTGCGGTCGGGCGTGCCAGCAAACGTTTCAAACCGATTGGCTCACCAGTATCGGTACAGAAACCATAATCGCCTTCGTCAATGCTGCGGATGGTGGCTTGTACTTTGGCCAAGAGTTTGCGCTCGCGATCGCGTGTACGCAATTCTAAAGCGTATTCTTCTTCTTGCGTTGCACGGTCGGCAGGATCGGGAGCGGATTCGTGTTCTTGCAGATGGCTGGTGGTGACTGTTGCGTTTTGAATCAACTCATCTTGCATTTTGACGAGCAACTCTCGGAAGAATGCCAATTGGTCGGCATTCATGTAATCATCTTCCGGACCGTCCCATTTTAAAATGTCTTGTTCTGTCAGCTTTGCCATAATAATTTCTTTCTCTAATAATCGGAAACTTCTGTTTCTGCTCACAACCGCTTATTTTTTATTCATTTTTGAAAGGTTGTGCTTTCAAAAATTCCGTATCATAACATGTTTTTTTTCGGTGCGTTGCGCTCGGCTGCCCGCTTTGCACTTTTTTGCACTTAAATAACATGTTTTTGGCATAGTTGCGACATCATTCAATTTTTCATTCCAAAACACACTGATTAACGCAGCAGCCACAAATTCACACTGCTGACCAGTTTCGGCAAAAAATCCACCAACATAAACCACAAGACCAACGCCACCACACTACCGGAAAAGTCGTAGCGGCCAATGCGCAGGAATGCAAACGGGCGCGACACCGGTTCAAAAATACGCTGCAACACCACAACCAGCGGCGAATACGGATTCTGGAAACTGAGCAGCATACGGATAATTAGGCCAAACAGCAAAACATAGGCTACGGCTTTCAGCATGCCAATCAGCGCAAAAATAAAATTCGCTGCCATGATTTTGCCACTGATGCTGCCGGGCAACTCTACCCACGTCATCACCATATAGACAATGTAATACACCAGCAATCCGGCCAACAGGCAGGCCGTATCCCAACGGCCGGCAGCAGGTGCGACTTTGTGTAAGGGCTTAACCAGCCAATCGGTGGTTTGACGGCAAAAGGCGGCCAGCGGATGATTGGCATCCAATTTCGCCCAATGCAACAGGCACCGCGCTACCATCACAATCACCAAACCATCGGCCAGTAATAACAATAAATCGGCTTTCATGTTTTCAGACGGCCTCGAATTGTTGTGAAATTTCTTGCGAACGGACTACGCAGGCTTCTACCCCTTCTACTATCGATTCGGTGACACCACGTTTATCAAACACATTGTAGGCTTCCATGGTGGTGCCACCTTTCGACATCACGCTCCGGCGCAAATCTTCAAACGATGCGCCGCTTTGTTCGGCCAATTCAACCGCGCCTTTGAATGTTGCCAAAGTCAGGCTGCGGGCTTGCTCAGCATCGAAACCTTGTGCCAGCGCGGCTTGTTGCAACGCATTCAGCAAATAAAACACATAGCCGCTGCCGCTGCCGCTGATGCCGGTGATGGCGTGCATTTGCGTTTCGTCATCGAGCCACACCGTTTGGCCGACGGCGCGCATGATGGCATCGGCGGTTTGCTTGTCTGCGTCACTCGCTTCTTCAGCCGCGTACATACCGGTAATCCCTAAACCGATTTGGCTGGGCACATTGGGCATGGTGCGAACAATACGGCGGTTGCCTTGCAGATAACGGCTTAAGGTTTCGATGCTCAAACCGGCTGCGACCGACAGCACCAATGCGCCGTTGGTTTGCACATATTCACACGCAGCCTGCATGTCTTGCGGCTTAACCGCCAACACCAGCACATCGTTTGCAGACAATGGCGGCAGTTTCTCCGATACGCTAACACCCAATTCCTTAGCCAAACGTTCGCGCTTTTCTGCGCCGCGGTTGGCGATATGCACCTGATACCCGCCCTGCTTCACCAAACCGCCGGCAATCGCCGCTGCCATGTGGCCGCCGCCTAAGAAGAATACGTTCATGTTGCTTGCCTTTCGTTACTCTCTCTATATATATTGTGGCCGTCTGAAAGTAGTGAATGGTTTTCAGACGGCCTGAGACCTTTATTTACTGTAATCGCGCTGGCCGAAAATCGCGCTGCCGATGCGTACATGGGTTGCCCCGCATTCTACCGCAATCCGCATATCGCCCGACATGCCCATCGACAACACATCTGCCTTCACACCTGCTGCGTTCACATCCGCCAATAATTGCTGCATGGTCGCAAACTGCTGGCGCAATTCGTCATCGCTGCTGTCGGCCTTCGCCACACACATCAAACCGCGCACTTCAATATTCGGCAACTTCGCCACTTCCACCGCCAAAGCCACCGCTTCTTCCGGCGGCGCACCGTGCTTGGCTTCTTCAGCGGCGATGTTCACTTCAATACACACTTGCAGCGGCGGCATTTCAGACGGCCTTTGATTGCTGATGCGCTGCGCAGTTTTCAGACGACCTACCGTGTGCAGCCAATGCGCGCGCTCGGCAACGTATTTGGTTTTGTTTGATTGCACATCGCCGATGATGTGCCACACGATGTCGGGCAAATCGGCGAGCGTTTGCGTTTTGTCATACCATTCCTGAATGTAGTTTTCGCCGAAATCGCGCTGTCCTGCGGCATATACTTCGCGGATGTCTTCAGCCGGAAAGGTTTTGCTCACCGCCACCAGCTGCACCGATTCTTTCAGACGGCCTGCTGCTTCGGCTGCTTGGGCGATGTCGTTTAAAATGGCTTGATAATGTTGTTGCAATCCCGACATGATTCTTTCCTTTATCCGGCCATTTGCGGCCTTTTTACAAAATTTGCTTGGTTGAACGATATTATGTATTTAAAATAAACCGATTTACTATTCTAAACCAATAAGGCCACATTATGCAGATTACAGACTTACTGGCGTTCGGCGTGAAGAACAAAGCGTCCGACCTTCACTTAAGCTCGGCAATGTCCCCGATGATCCGCGTTCACGGCGACATCCGCCGCATCAACTTACCGGAAATGGATGCCGAAGAAGTCGGCACCATGGTCACTTCGGTCATGAACGACCACCAGCGCAAACTGTATCAGCAGGATTTAGAAGTCGATTTTTCGTTTGAATTACCTAATGTCGCGCGTTTCCGTGTGAACGCATTCACCACCGAGCGCGGCCCTGCAGCGGTGTTCCGTACCATTCCCAGCAGCGTATTGACCTTAGAAGAATTGCGCGCGCCGCGTATTTTCCAAAAAATCGCCGATAACCCGCGCGGCTTGGTGTTGGTGACCGGCCCGACCGGCTCGGGTAAATCGACCACTTTGGCGGCGATGATCAACTACATCAACGAAACCCAACCGGCGCACATTCTGACCATCGAAGACCCAATTGAGTTTGTGCATCAAAGCAAAAAAGCCCTGATTAACCAGCGCGAATTACACCAACACACCCACAGCTTTCACAACGCGCTGCGCTCTGCCCTGCGTGAAGACCCGGATGTGATTCTGATTGGTGAGATGCGCGACCCTGAAACCATCAGCTTGGCCTTGACCGCTGCCGAAACCGGTCACTTAGTATTTGGCACATTGCACACCACCGGCGCGGCCAAAACCATCGACCGTATTGTCGACGTATTCCCTGCAGGCGAAAAAGAAATGGTGCGCTCTATGCTTTCCGAATCGCTGCGTGCCGTGATTTCGCAAACCCTTTTGAAAACCCGCGACGGCAACGGCCGTGTGGCAGCGCATGAAATCCTGATTTCCACCTCTGCCGTGCGCAACCTGATTCGCGAAAACAAAATCGCGCAAATCCAATCTGCGCTGCAAACCGGCCAATCACACGGCATGCAAACGCTCGACCAAGCGCTGCAAAACCTGCTGCGTCAAGGCACCATCAGCCACGAAGCCGCCCGCAGCAAAGCGCAAAACAGCGACACAATGATTCTTTAATTTATGGTTTCAGACGGCCTTTTTATTTCAAGGCCCTTACATTCGCCTAACAAGTGCAATTTCCAATAACAGAAAAGGCCAGTATGCGGTAGTATACTGCCTTTCCTGACAAGAAAGATTGCAATATGGCCTACACACAACTGACCTCACACCAAAGATACTACATTTCCAGACATTACCGCAACCTACCCCTAAACCAAATCGCACAGAACATCGGTTGTCATCCCGCCACCGTCAGTCGGGAAATCAGACGGCATTCCGTCAACGGAACCTACTGTTACCGAAAAGCACAACAG
>NZ_PDBT02000111.1:0-5028 GCF_002551535.2 Neisseria sp. N95_16 | reverse complement strand
AGAAAGCTGCTCAGCCTGCTGTTAAGAAGTAGCAGCAGGCTGGCTTATGAGAAAGAAGGACGCCGTCTGAAATACTTATTGGGTTCAGACGGCTTTTTGTTTGTTTTTTAGCAGGTTAATTTTGAGATAAAATATAAAATAAGCTATATCTGATGAATTATCTTAATGAATCATTTAAAAACGACAAATCGATTAAATATAATAACAGTCGTTACCACTAAGGTGTCTTGAAAATATTATTAGAATAAAATTCTAAATAATTATAAAAATTAGAAAATTATATAACTATACAGGCTTGAAAATTAGTCTTTTGATATAAAATTGCAATATATAAATTTTAATGCTTGTTTAATTCATGTAAAGAAGGTAACCTATACATACTTAATGAATAATAGAACAGAAAGTTTAATCTAATGAATCAACCACGCCAAACAGATGATGTCAGAATTAAAGCAGTAGCCGAATTATTGCCACCGATTGCCCATTTATATGAATTGCCGATTAGCGAAAAAGCTGCTGAATTGGTTCATCAAACCCGTCAAGAAATTGCTGATTTAGTACATGGTAAAGACAACCGTTTATTGGTTATTATCGGCCCTTGTTCTATTCATGATACCAAAGCAGCCTTGGAATACGCTGAGCGCTTGTTGCCGTTACGCAAAAAATATGAAAAAGAATTATTGATTGTGATGCGTGTATATTTTGAAAAACCGCGTACCACAGTCGGCTGGAAAGGCTTGATTAACGACCCTTATTTAGACGGTACTTTTGATATCAACTATGGCCTGCGTCAGGCACGCAGCTTACTGCTGACTTTAAATAATATGGGTATGCCGGCGTCAACCGAATTTCTAGACATGATTACGCCGCAATACTATGCCGACTTGATTTCATGGGGCGCAATTGGTGCGCGTACCACAGAAAGCCAAGTTCACCGCGAATTATCGAGCGGCTTGTCTTGCCCAGTTGGCTTTAAAAATGGTACAGATGGTAACTTGAAAATTGCCATTGATGCCATTGGTGCAGCGAGTCATCCGCATCACTTCTTGTCCGTAACCAAAACCGGTCATTCCGCCATTGTGCATACTGCGGGTAATCCCGATTGCCATGTGATTTTGCGCGGTGGTAAAGAGCCAAATTACAGCAATGAGCATGTGAAAGCGGCAGCAGAGCAGTTAACCCAAGCCGGTCAAACGCCAAAAGTGATGATTGATTTCAGCCATGCAAACAGCCGTAAAGACTATAAACGCCAAATGGAAGTGGCACAAGATGTTGCTCAGCAATTACGCGATGGTGAAAACAACATCATGGGCGTGATGGTGGAAAGCCACTTGATGGAGGGGCGTCAGGATAAGCCGGAAAACTACGGTCAAAGTATCACCGATGCTTGTATCGGTTGGGACAGCACCGAAGAATTATTGGCATTATTGGCAGAAGCCAATCGCTCTCGGGTATAATTGACTATCTGAATCCATACGGAATATTTCAGACGGCCTTGCAATATGCACAGGCCGTCTGAAATATTTGTACATTATGAAAAAGAAACTCACGCCCCAATTACAAAAAGTCCAAAAGCAGCTCGATATCATTTCTACCGCGTTTAAGAAAAACATGGCTGCCGGCAATTATGCCCAAGCAGCGGCGGAGGCCATGCGTGCGCATAAGCTGATTCCGGCTTCCGTTACCCCCTTGAGCGATGCCGCTACAGCCGCCGTTAAGGGAGGCTTGTTTCAAGATGCGATCGTGTATGCGAAAAAGGCCATACAGCGCAATGCCGAACACATCAATTCCTACGATGCCTTGTCGCATGCGTATGGTGGCTTGGAAGATTGGGACAATGCCGCTATTTATGGCTTAAAAGCATTGCAATTGCGCGATCAAAAAGTAGCCGCACAAACTGCACCTGAATTGCCTTCGGTAGCGCCGAAAGCGGGTGGCAAAAAAACCATCTCATTTTCATTGTTCGGCAACAGTTCGGCCTATATCGAACCGGCGGTTTTGAATACCGAATTGGCCGCCGAGATCTACCCCGGTTGGGTGTGTCGCTTTTATGTGGATCACAGCGTACCTGAATCCGCACGTCAACGCATGGCGCAAAATGGTGCCGAGATTATTGAAGTCAACGGAGAACAAGCCCAATGGCCGGGCACTTTATGGCGTTTTCTGGCGATTGATGATCCGGAAGTGGCTTATGTGATTTTCCGTGATGCTGATTCGGTGATTTCGCAGCGCGAAGCGCAAGCCGTTGCAGAATGGATGGAAAGCGGGAAACTGTTTCACACCATTCGCGATGCAGGGACACATACAGAATTAATTTTGGCCGGATTATGGGGTGCAGTAGGGCAGGCTGTGCCCGATATGGCCGGAAAAATTCAAAACTATTTGCAGCAGCCGTTGGAATCCCGCCACTTTGCCGACCAATTTTTCCTGCGCGACCATATTTGGGCGTATGTGCGCCAAAGCGTGCATGGACATGACCGCATTTTTGGTTTTCATGGCGCACAAACATTCAGCGATACGCAAATGAAGGACTTTAAAAACAACCACATCGGTTGCGATGAGGGTAGCTCGCATTTTGAAGCTCCATATCCCTTGCCTGATGGCAGCGCAGTGATTTGGAAACTATACAGTAAAGTTTCGCCTAAGCTACAAGCCGATGGCAGCATTCGAACCCTGCCACAAGAGCGGTTGGTGTGCAGCTATGAAACCACGGTGCAAAACGGCAAAATCAGCGGCTATGTGCCGCGCCGATACAGCAGAGGTTTCGCGCAAGGCTTGTCGCGCATGGTGGTGGTGCTGGTAGAAACAAAAGCATAGGCTGAAGCCTTTGCAAAATTTTCATCATAATATGCCTGAGCTTTCTGCGGTTGGCTAACTTTGAACGGTACTCAAACCTCAAGTTTTTCAAAGGTTTCAGGTTTATATTTAAGACGATATCCAAAGGCCGTCTGAAAAATAGCCACAATTCAGACGGCCTAACAAATATTTTCAGTAAAACTTTGCCACGATGGTTTCAAACTGATAAACTATTCAAATCGTTATTTTGATAGAGGCATACACATTCCATGAAAGACGCAGAGCAGGATAGTTCGATATTACGTCCTTCGTGTATGTCCCGTATTTGAAGCAGCCGGATGAATCTGATTCATCGGGCTGCTTTTTCACATTTGGAGGAATAGAAAAATCATGGATTTCAGTTGGTTAGCTGACCCACATACTTGGATAGGCTTTGCAACGCTTTTGGTGCTCGAAGTGGTTTTGGGCATTGATAACCTTGTGTTTGTCGCGATTTTGGCCAATAAGGTCAAACCTTCGCTGCGCGATAAAGCACGGATTACCGGCTTAGGCTTGGCTGTGGTGATGCGCGTCATCATGCTGGCTTTTATGGCGCACATCATGACCTTGACCGCACCGCTGTTTCACATTGGCGACTGGCCGGTGTCAGGGAAAGATATAATTATGCTCGCCGGTGGTCTGTTCTTGCTTTATAAGGCGACTACCGAATTGCACGAGCGCTTGGAAGGCCACAACCATTTTGCCATTGCTGAAACGCAAAAAAAACACGCCGCGTTCGGTGCGGTGGTGGCGCAAATTTTGGTACTGGATGCGGTATTTTCCATCGACTCGGTAATCACCGCTGTGGCCATGGTGGATCACATTGTGGTGGCAATGGTAGCTGTAGTTGTAGCAATGACCGTGATGATTATTGCCAGCAAACCGTTGACCGAATTTGTGGAAAAACACCCGACAGTGGTGATGCTCTGCTTGGGCTTCCTGCTGATGATTGGTTTCAGCCTGATTGCTGAAGCCTTCCATTTCCACATTCCTAAAGGCTATCTGTATGCCGCCATCGGCTTCTCGATTCTGATTGAGGTGTTTAACCAAGTTTCGCAGAAAAACAGCCGTAAAAACGATTACATCAGCAGCTCATGGCGTAAACGCACGGCTGAAAACGTGTTGGGCATGATGGGTATCCGTGAAACGATTTTAGCGAAAAATGGTGATGAGGCAGAGGACAGCAGCCATTTTGAAGAAAACGAAAAATCCATGATTCGCAGCGTGTTGACGTTGGCCGAACGTCCGATTCAAGGTGTGATGATTCCGCGCCGTGAAATTGAGCGCTTGGATATTTCGCAAAGCAAAGAAGAGCAGCGTGAACAACTGCAAAATACGCCATACAGCCGTTTGCTGGTGGTCGGTAAAGCAGGTGTGGACGAGCCGTTGGGCTACATCAACAAAAAAGATTTGCTAACCCAATTATTGCAAGGCGGCGAATTGAATATTCAGACGGCCTTACGCCAGCCGCTGATTTTGCCGGAAACGACTACTGCGCTGAGTGCGATTGAATTGTTCCGCCAAAGCAGTGCGGATTATGCTTTGGTGGTCGATGAGTTTGGTGCGGTATTGGGTATGGTGACGATGAAAGACATGCTCGAAACCATCGCCGGTGAATTCCCTGAAGAATTCGAGCGTGAAGAAGAGCCGATGATGCAGGCCAATGCCGACGACGAAAGCCTGACGGTGGACGGCGCTTTGGAATACGTCGATTTGGCGCCACAATTAGGCTTGCCGCCACAAGATGAAGATGCGGACTACCATACCGTCGCCGGCTTGATTATGGAAGAGCTGGAGAGCCTGCCGAACGTTGGTGATTTTGCCGATTTCCACGGCTGGCGTTTTGAAGTGATTGAAAAAGAAGGCCAGCGCATCGACCGCGTGAAAATCACTCGATTGCCGGAAGAAGAGTAATCGGTTATACAAAAGGCCCTTACATTCGCCTAACAAGTGCAATTTCCAATAACAGAAAAGGCCAGTATGCGGTGGTATACTGCCTTTCCTGACAAGAAAGATTGCAATATGGCCTACACACAACTGACCTCACACCAAAGATACTACATTTCCAGACATTACCGCAACCTACCCCTAAACCAAATCGCACAGAACATCGGTTGTCATCCCGCCACCGTCAGTCGGGAAATCAGACGGCATTCCGTCAACGGAACCTACTGTTACCGAAAAGCACAACAG
>NZ_PDBT02000110.1:0-5039 GCF_002551535.2 Neisseria sp. N95_16 | reverse complement strand
GTCAATGCAGCAGTCAGAGTGGTTTTACCATGGTCAACGTGACCGATGGTGCCAACGTTTACGTGCGGTTTGCTACGTTCAAATTTTTCCTTAGCCATGAGCTAATTCCTTTACATATAAAGATCGATTAAAGAACAATGGCCGTCTGAAAAAAATATTCAGAGTTTCAGACGGCCTATTTGCAAAGACTGATTAATTAGCCTTTGCGAGCTTCAGTTACAGCAGCAGCAACATTCGAAGGAGCTTCAGCGTATTTTTTGAATTCCATCGAGTAAGTTGCACGGCCTTGAGTGGCAGAACGCAAGTCGGTAGAGTAACCGAACATTTCAGCCAATGGCACTTCAGCGCGTACTTTCTTACCGCCGATACCATCATCATCCATGCCCAATACGATACCGCGACGACGGTTCAGGTCGCCCATTACGTCACCCATGTACTCTTCAGGCGTTTCAACTTCAACAGCCATGATTGGCTCCAACAATGCTGGAGAAGCGCGACGCATACCTTCTTTAAAGGCTTGAGAAGCGGCCAATTCAAATGCCAATTGAGATGAGTCGACATCATGCGAAGAACCGAATACCAAGCGTACACGGACATCCACCACAGGGAAGCCTGCTACCACACCGTTAGGCAAGGTATCACGAATACCTTTATCAACTGAAGGGATGAATTCGCGAGGAATCACACCACCTTTAATTTCGTCGATAAATTCGTAACCTTCACCACCTGGTTCCATAGGCTCCAATTTGATCACAACGTGACCATACTGACCTTTACCACCAGACTGTTTGGCGTGTTTGTATTCAGATTCCACTTCTTTACGGATGGTTTCACGGTAAGCTACTTGAGGCGCACCGATATTGGCATCCACGCTGAATTCACGTTTCATACGGTCAACAATAATTTCCAAGTGCAGCTCACCCATACCGGAAATAATGGTTTGACCTGATTCTTCATCTGTACGAACACGGAATGAAGGGTCTTCTTTAGCCAAACGGTTCAAAGCAATACCCATTTTCTCTTGGTCAGCTTTGGTTTTTGGCTCAACGGCAACGTGAATTACCGGCTCAGGGAATTCCATACGCTCCAAGATGATTGGCGCGTTTTCCGCACACAAGGTTTCACCTGTGGTCACGTCTTTCAAACCGATAGCAGCAGCGATGTCACCGGCACGTACTTCTTCGATTTCAGTACGGTCAGCAGCGGTCATTTGCACCAAACGGCCGATACGCTCACGTGTACCTTTAACAGAGTTCAATACGGTGTCACCAGATTTAACCACACCAGAGTAAACACGGATAAAGGTCAAGTTACCTACGTATTTGTCATTCAGCATTTTGAATGCCAAAGCAGAGAATGGCGCCTCATCGCTGGCTTCGCGCTGATCAGCGGCATCGCTAGATGGGTTCACACCTTGTACCGGTGGAATGTCGGTAGGTGCAGGCAGCAATTCAACTACGGCATCCAACATACGTTGAACACCTTTGTTTTTAAATGCAGAACCGCACAACATCGGTTGGATTTCACCGGCCAAAGTACGTTGACGCAACGCACCAACGATTTCTTCTTCAGTCAGGTCTTCACCACCCAAGTATTTGTCCATCAATTCTTCGCTGGCTTCTGCTGCGGCTTCAATCATGTTTTGACGCCATTCTTCAGCAGTATCTACCAAGTCAGCAGGGATATCACCGTATTCGAAAGTAACGCCTTTGTCTGCTTCATTCCACAGAATGGCTTTCATTTTCAACAGGTCAACCACGCCTTCGAAGTTGTCTTCCGCACCAACCGGAATCACGATTGGTACTGGATTGGCGCGCAAACGAGTTTTCATTTGCTCAACAACACGGAAGAAGTTGGCACCTTGACGGTCCATTTTGTTTACAAATGCCAAACGTGGCACTTTGTATTTGTTAGCTTGACGCCATACGGTTTCAGACTGAGGCTGTACACCGCCTACCGCGCAGTAAACCATTACCGCGCCGTCCAATACACGCATAGAACGCTCTACCTCTACGGTAAAGTCAACGTGTCCTGGGGTGTCAATGATGTTGAAACGGTGTTCTTTGAACTGTTTCGCCATACCTGACCAGTATGAAGTCACGGCAGCAGAAGTAATGGTAATACCACGCTCTTGTTCTTGATCCATGTAGTCGGTGGTTGCCGCACCGTCATGCACTTCACCCAGTTTGTGTGTCAAACCGGTGTAGAACAAAATACGTTCGGTTGTGGTGGTTTTACCCGCGTCAATATGGGCAGAAATACCGATATTGCGGTACAGGCTGATTGGGGTCTTACGAGCCATTTGATTAGCCTTTCTAAATTAGAAACGGAAGTGAGAGAATGCTTTGTTCGCTTCGGCCATACGGTGTACTTCTTCACGTTTTTTCAACGCGCCGCCGCGACCTTCAGAAGCATCAATCAATTCACCTGCCAAACGCAGATCCATTGATTTCTCACCACGCTTACGGGCCGCATCGCGAACCCAGCGCATTGCCAAAGCCAAGCGGCGTGAAGGACGAACTTCAACAGGAACTTGGTAGTTGGCACCACCTACACGACGGCTTTTCACCTCTACGATAGGCTTGGCGTTAGCAATGGCTTCGTTAAATACTTCGATTGCTGTTTTGCCGGTTTTTTTCTCGATTTGCTCCAAAGCACCGTAAACGATACGCTCTGCAACCGATTTTTTACCGTCAATCATCAATACGTTCATGAATTTAGTCAGCTCAACGCTGCCGAATTTTGGATCTGGCAGTACGTCGCGCTTCGGGACTTCTCTACGTCGTGGCATTTTAATTTCCTTAATATTCTATTCAGTTGGGTTGATTCCCATGAATACCCAAAGGAGTATTCACTTACTCGGCCGTTGTTCAGCTTAGGCGGCCGACGTGCCTATTTAGTCCCGCTTATTATTTAGGACGCTTAGCACCGTATTTAGAACGGGCTTGTTTACGGTCTTTAACACCCGCGGTATCCAAAGAACCACGTACGGTGTGGTAACGTACACCCGGCAAGTCTTTTACACGACCGCCACGGATCAATACCACGCTGTGCTCTTGCAAGTTATGGCCTTCACCGCCGATGTATGAAATCACTTCAAAACCGTTAGTCAGACGAACTTTACATACTTTACGCAATGCAGAGTTCGGTTTTTTAGGAGTGGTAGTGTATACACGGGTGCATACGCCGCGTTTTTGCGGGCAAGCTTCCAGTGCAGGCACTTTGTTTACGTACACAGGCTTTTGACGGCCTTTGCGTACCAATTGGTTAATAGTTGGCATATTTTCTCGTCCTGTTGAGTTAAATACTTGCCGACACCATGCCGACAAGAGCGAAATTATATTTTTTTTGCAAGCACTTAGTCAAGTATTACAGCAAATAAAACAGTATTTTTGTGTTTTCGGATAAACATTTAGCCACATTAGGCCGTCTGAAAACAGCATATTTGGCAAGATTATTTAGATTTTCAAAATGTTTTTTCCACACTCATAAACCACTCTTTGCTGTTTCTCGAATAAAAAGCGGGCATATTGCTATCAATTTTGACATAACGGAAATTCAACTGCGGCGTAAACCCCCACCATGAAATCTTACGATGCCATAATGCCGCACCTGCCTGATATTCGTGATCACGACGGGTAAAGCGATAAACCAATTCTGCTGGTGCTTTAAACTCTCGCCTTATATAACCGGTATTCGCCCGCAATCCAATGCCGCTTTTGAACTGTTTGATACCGCCTAAATTGACACCATACCGCCACGAAGCCTGTTCGCGTTCTTTAGTGTCGTCATTTATGCCGTTCACCCCGCCAAAAATTAACGCGGTTGGCGAAATACGATAGCTCAACGTTGCGCCTGCTGCCGTAACTCTACTATTGTAGCGTTCGGCAATATCCTCATTCTGATAACGTTTTGTACTAAATTGGGCATATTGGCTCATGCGCCATTTTTCATTTAAACGACGATTGTAATCGAGCGCGATGCCTACATTGGATACATAACGGCTGTCGTCTAACCAGTTCTGTTCGACATATGGGGTTACGCCCCATTCTTGCCGACTGTTTTGATGACGATAGCCGCTGTTTATACGCACGGTTTGTTCGCTATAATCCTGCGCATCCCAATAATGCACACCGCTTCCCATCACACCGAAACGGAAGAAGTGATTGCCGTTCAGGTTGAGGTTGCGTTCTGCTCCCAGCGTATAGCGGATACCATGAGCACTTTTTGGCAGGCTGTCTGCGGTTTTATGCCAAGTATTACCTTCCCATTCGACCTGACGGGCAGACGAAGCATTATTCACGTTGTCGGTTTGTTCGTAGTTGAGATTAAACACAGGCTGCCAGCTTTGTGCTTTTTTGGCAGCTTGGGCATATTGTTTGGCGAGCTCACTCATCGCGGGCGGCAAATCTGACTGTACTTTTTGCAAATGCTGTTCGGCTTCCCGATATTGCCTGTCTTCAAACAACATCACACCCAAGTCAAAACGGGGATAAATCAAATCGGGCTTTTCCGCCACGATTTCACGGTAAAGCGCCGCCGCCTCGCCATGACGGTCTTCTGCACGCCGCAAGGCACCCAAGGCATAACGGTACAGGGTTGTGTCATGCTGCGGCTGCATTGAATATTCTCTTAACAAGCCACCCAACTTCTGCCAATCTTTGCCGAGCAATGCTTGGTTAATCTGTTGCTCGGGTTCATCACCTTCCAGCAATTCGTTCCATTGCGGCATGGCCGGAAGTTCGTTTTCAGACGGCCTTTGCTCAAGCGGCAAAGCAATCGGCTTATCAAAGCTAACCGGCTCTTTCGGCACATCCAACACTTGGCTTTCATCTGCATACGTTGTTGCGGAAGAAAACAAGGCTGCAATCAGTAAGGTTTTCCGTATCATTTTTTTCTCAGTATCAGAAAGGCCGTCTGAATGTTTTCAGACGGCCTTACATTCGCATTTCAAGTGCAACGCTCAAATGCCATTGGCAAGGGCTGCTGAAAACAGATCACCCGGTGTCTCATAGTCCAATGTCTTTCTCGGTCGGCGG
>NZ_PDBT02000010.1:0-47498 GCF_002551535.2 Neisseria sp. N95_16 | reverse complement strand
CCGCCGACCGAGAAAGACATTGGACTATGAGACACCGGGTGATCTGTTTTCAGCAGCCCTTGCCAATGGCATTTGAGCGTTGCACTTGAAATGCGAATGTAAGGGCCTTTAAAGTCAGCAATCAAACATTATTTGCTGCGACTGAATACCATTTTGGTGGCTTGCCATGCGACACAGAATGCGCCGCCGATGAACACCAAGTCAGCTGCGGTACGAACCCAGCGTAAGGTATCCAAGAGTTCCATCTGCAGGAATTCTTCGCTACGGGCATACCACAAACCTTGTGATACAGAAGCCCAAGCTTGGATGGCGCCAATTGGCAACAGGCTGATGACAATCATGCCGACCAAACCGCCGTTGAGCAGCCAGAAGCCCCAAGTCATCAATTTGTCGTCAAATTGTGCTTCCGGTTTGATGTAGCGGGCCACCAGTAATACGAAGCCCAGTGCCAAGAAGCCATATACGCCGAACAAAGCTGCGTGTGCGTGAACTGCGGTGGTGTTCAGGCCTTGGATGTAGAACAATGAAATCGGCGGGTTAATCAGGAAGCCGAATACACCGGCACCAATCATGTTCCAGAATGCTACGGCCACGAAACACATCAGCGGCCAACGCAGGCGTTTTGCCCATTCAGTAGTGTTTTGGTAAGACCAATGTTCGTAAGCTTCACGACCCAGTAATACTAAAGGTACCACTTCCAAGGCAGAGAAACATGCGCCGATGGCCATAGAGGCAGAAGTCGAACCGGTAAAGTACAAGTGGTGCAGAGTACCTGGGATACCACCCATCATGAAGATGGCGGCGGCGGCCAAAGTAGAAGCAGTTGCGGTGCTGCGGCGTACGAAGCCCATGTTGTAGAAAATAAAGGCAAATGCGGCAGTAGCAAATACTTCGAAGAAGCCTTCTACCCACAAGTGAACCACCCACCAGCGCCAGTATTCCATCACGGCAATTGGAGATTTTTCACCGTAGAACAAGCCTGGTGCGTAGAACACACCCACACCAACCATAGACGCTACGAAAATCGCCAGCAAGTTTTTGTCGGTGCCTTTTTCGCGGAAGGCGTTTACGGTACAACGCAACATCAGGAACAGCCACAACAGCAAGCCGACCATCAGCAGAAGTTGCCAGAAACGGCCCAAGTCTAAGTATTCGTAACCTTGGTGGCCGAACCAGAAGTTCAATTCAGGCGGCATGATGTGTGACAAGGCGAAGAAGTTACCGGCGTATGAACCAACTACCACGATAAACAGGGCGATATACAGGAAGTTAACGCCTGCTACTTGGAATTTAGGATCTTTACCACCATTGACGATTGGCGCCAAGAACAAACCGGCCGTCAGGAAGCCTGTGGCAATCCAGAAAATCGCCGATTGGATGTGCCAAGTACGGGTCAGCGAGTAAGGCAGCCAGTCAGAAATTTCAATGCCCAATGCTTTATCGATGCCATAGAAACCTTGCCCTTCAACAGTATAGTGCGCAGTCAAACCGCCCAGCAATACTTGTGCACAGAACAATGCAACAGTCAGGAATACATATTTACCCAAAGCTTTTTGAGAAGGTGTCAGCGCAATTTTCGCTACCGGATCTTCAGTCGGGATTTCTACTTCTTCGTGTTTGGTCAGGAATGAGTAACCCCACATCAGCAAGCCAATACCCAATAGCAACAGAACGATACTGGTGAACGACCACATGTAGTTTTCAGTAGTCGGCACGTTGTTGATCAAAGGTTCGTGCGGCCAGTTGTTGGTGTAGGTAAACACTTCGTCAGGACGGTTGGTTGAAGAAGACCATGCAGTCCAGAAGAAGAAATTAAACAATTTTTCACGCGCTTCTTCACTTGGCAAGGTGTTGTTTTTCATTGCAAAGTGTTCACGGGTGGTTTGCAGCGCAGGATCGTCGCCATAAACGCCGTGGTAATAAGGCAGAATGGTTTCGATGGCTTTAGCGCGCGTATCGCTGATGACTACCGAGCCGTCTTCTTTTACAGAGCTTTGAACGCGGTATTCATCTTGCAAACGGGTTTTCAATACAGCTTGCTCTTCAGCAGTCAGCTCATCAAATTTTTTGCCGTAATCAGCTTGGGCAGTCAAGTCTAACCATGCCACCAGCTCGCGGTGCAGCCAGTCTGCAGTCCAGTCAGGTGCTTGGTAGGCACCGTGGCCCAATACGGAACCAACTTCCATACCGCCGGTGGTTTGCCAAGCGGATTGGCCGGCGAGAATGTCGTCTTTGGTCATCAACACTTTGCCGGAAGTGGTAACGACTTGTTCAGGGTAAGGAGGTGCTTTCTTATAGATCTCGCTACCCATATAACCAAGAATGGTGAAACAGACTGTCAGCACTGCAATCAGCAGTAGCCAAAGTTTCTTGTACTGTCCCATTTTAGTACTCCTTGTTTTGGTAAATGGTAAATGGCTTATTTAATTCATCAAATATGAATGTTAAAGATTGTAGCATGATTTATACTTTAGTAAAACGATTTCTATGGATATTTATCATTAAAAGGTTGATATAAATTAAATTTAAGCTTTTTTAGTCTTTTTATTGGAAATATATCGGTAAGATTTGGCTGAAAATTTGCTGCTTATCTATGACTTTGAGCATAAAAGAGTAGTGATTTGAAATGAAATTTTGATTAAAAATTGCATATTTTATGAATTAATTGATTTAGGTCAAGATACGTAAATTCATAAAGCTACATAATGGGTTCAAACAACAAGCCAATTAACATTTCTTCAAAAAAGGAAATCACTATGAAACGCCAAGCCTTAGCTGCAATCATCGCTTCTGTATTCGCTTTGGCTGCTTGCGGTCAGCAAGCAGCAGAAAAACCGGCCGAACAGCCGGCTGCTACTGCAGAAGCTTCTGCATCTGCTGCTTCAACTGCTGAGCAATCTGCTGCTGCCGAAACCCCTGCTGGTGAGTTGCCGGTAATTGATGCAATTGTTACCCATGCACCTGAAGTGCCACCTGCCATCGATCGCGATCATCCTGCTAAAGTTCGTGTGAAAATGGAAACCGTAGAAAAAACCATGAAAATGGCTGACGGTGTGGATTACCACTACTGGACTTTCAATGGTGACGTTCCAGGCCAAATGATTCGTGTACGCGAAGGCGATACCGTAGAAGTAGAATTCTCTAACCATCCTTCTTCTACCGTTCCGCATAACGTTGACTTCCACGCTGCAACCGGTCCTGGCGGTGGTGCTGAAGCAACCTTTACTGCTCCTGGCCGCACTTCAACCTTCAGCTTTAAAGCATTGCAAGCCGGTTTGTACATTTACCACTGTGCGGTTGCGCCTGTGGGCATGCACATCGCCAACGGTATGTATGGTTTGATTTTGGTTGAACCTAAAGAAGGTCTGCCAAAAGTGGATAAAGAGTTCTACATCGTGCAAGGCGACTTCTATACCAAAGGTAAATACGGCGCCCAAGGTCTGCAAGCCTTTGATATGGACAAAGCAGTTAAAGAACAACCTGAATATGTTGTATTCAATGGTCACGTTGGCGCGATTGCTGGTGACAATGCACTGAAAGCCAAAACTGGTGATACTGTGCGTATGTACGTAGGTAACGGTGGTCCTAACTTGGTATCTTCATTCCACGTCATCGGCGAAATCTTCGACAAAGTATATGTTGAAGGCGGTAAACTGATTAACGAAAACGTACAAAGCACCATCGTTCCTGCCGGTGGCGCCGCAATCGTAGAATTTAAAGTGGATATCCCAGGCAGCTACACCTTGGTTGACCACTCTATCTTCCGCGCGTTCAACAAAGGTGCATTGGGTCAATTGAAAGTAGAGGGTGAAGAAAACCCAGAAATCATGACCAAAAAATTGAGCGATACTGAGTACAAACCTGCTGACGCACCTGCAGCCGCTGCCGCTTCTGCTCCAGCAGCACCTGCTCCGGCCGCTGAAGCTTCTGCACCACAAAATGCTTACTAATACACAGTAGCAATTGAAAGCAGTAAAGCAATAAAAAAGCCACTGTTATCTTGGCTCAAACTAGGATAACGGTGGCTTTTTACATAAATATAACAATACAGCGTGTTAACGCAAAAGGAATACCATCATGAAACGCCAAACCATCGCAGCCTTATTGGCATCCGTATTCGTATTGGCAGCCTGTTCCGGTTCTGAACCTGCTGCTGAAAAACCGGTAGAAACCGCGCCTGTGGCTGAAACTCCGGCCTCTGCTGAAGCTGTTCCCGCCGAACAACCAGCTGCTGAAGCACCAGCATCTGCTGAAACTCCGGCACCGGCCGCCGAAGCCGAACCAGCTGCTGAAGCTGAGCCTGCCGCTGCTGCCGAATTGTCGCAAGACGAGCAAATCAAGTTGGGTAAGGCTGTTTATGATTCCAACTGTATGGCATGTCATGGCTTAGAAGGTAAAGGTGTGGAAGGTACATTCCCGCCATTGGAAAAATCGGATTACTTTGCCAAAGACAACACCAAACTGGTTCATGCTGTAACCAAAGGCGTGAATGGCGCAATTAAAGTGAACGGCAAAGAATACAACGGCGTGATGCCTGCTGTGCCATTAAGCGATCAAGACATTGCCAACGTAGTAACTTATGTTTTGAACAGCTTTGGTAATAATGGCGGTCAAGTATCTGCTGCCGAAGTGGCTGAAATCAAAAACAAATAACTCAGTTTCAGGCCGTCTGAAATCTTTCAGACGGCCTATCAAACCCTAAGTTTATTTTTCAGACGGCCTGATAAACACTATGCCGTCTGAAAAATAGATTTTCACCATAATCATAAAGGCACACATCATGAAAACCATTTCACTATTCGTTATGAGCTTATTGGTCTGTGGCAGCGCGATGGCGGCTGAAATGGCCACCATCGAGGCGGGCAGCTATCGTCCGCTGTATCTGAAAAAAGATACCCCGATGATTCATGTTAAGTCATTCAAAATCGACAAATATCCGGTAACCAATGCCGAGTTTGCCGAATTTGTGAAAAAGCATCCGCAATGGCAAAAAGGCAAGGCCAATAAAAAGCAAGTCGAGCCGACTTATTTGAAACATTGGAACCAAACCGGCAGCAACGCCTATGCGCCAAAACCTAATGAAATGAAACACCCAGTGACCAATGTTTCATGGTTTGCCGCCAATGCCTACTGCACTGCACAAGGCAAACGTCTGCCGACCATCGACGAATGGGAATTGGCCGGCTTGGCATCGGCCACTCAGAAAAACGGTTCTAACGAAGAAAGCTACAACCGCACCATCTTAGATTGGTATGCCGATGGCGGTCGCAATGGCTTGCGCAATGTCGGCATGGGTAAACCCAATTATTATGGCTTGCACGATATGCACGGCCTGATTTGGGAATGGACGGAAGATTTCAACAGCAGCCTGTTGAATTCCGGTTCGGCAGACAGCTCCATGTTCTGTAGCGGAGCCTCTTTGGGCTCGACCGATCCGACCAACTATGCCGCATTCTTGCGATTCGGTATCCGCACCAGCCTGCAACCCAAATACGGTTTGCATAATTTAGGTTTCCGCTGCGCCGCGTCAGCGAAATAAAGGTTTTTTGGCGTTTTATATCACCAAAGCAGCTTGGGCGATGTCGCAAGGCATCGCCACTTTTTTGTCGCTAAAGCAGCAAAGTTGCAATTAAAACGTGCAACATTATCCGAAATATGGCATAATTCAGCCATCTTTGAAAAAGATATCAGGAGTTTGCATCAGTTTCGGCTTGGCAAACTTGTCCGAACCTTAAAGGTTCTTTTTATTTTTGGAGTATTCCATCATGGCATTGACCGTAGAACAAAAAGCGCAAATCGTTAAAGATTTCCAACGTAAAGAAGGCGATACCGGTTCTTCTGAAGTACAAGTTGCATTGTTGACTTTCCGCATCAACGACTTGACCCCTCACTTCAAAGCTAACCCTAAAGACCACCACAGCCGTCGTGGCTTGTTGAAAATGGTGAGCGCGCGCCGTCGTCTGTTGACTTACTTGCGTCGTACCAAACCTGAAACTTACCGTAACGTAATTACTCGTTTGGGTCTGCGTAAATAATATTTATGCATTTGAAAACACCGCTTTTAAAGCGGTGTTTTTTATTTTAAAGGCCGAAACCTTTGCGAAACTCTTTCGAAAAGCTAGTACATATTAAACTGACGTCATTCCCGCGCAGGCGGGAATCCATTTTTCAGAATGACAAGCTTTTGAATAAAATAGGTTTCTTAGATATTGCGATGGATTCCCGCCTGCGCGGGAATGACGGCCTTTAGGGCTTCTTGAGGTTTTGCAAAAGTCTCAAGCGTCTAAAACTTGTGTTTCTGTTCAGACGGCCTTATAGTGAAGTCATATCAATCAAGGAGCGCAAGATGAAAGTGTACGATTTCGTGGTAAAAGATACCCAAGGTCAAGAAGTGAGCTTGAGCGATTACAAAGGCAAAGTATTGCTGATCGTGAATACCGCCACACGTTGTGGCTTAACCCCGCAATATGAAGAATTGCAGCAACTCTATGCGCAATATGCCGAGCAGGGCTTGGAAATTTTGGATTTTCCATGCAACCAATTCCGTGAGCAAGCACCGGAAAGCAGTAGTGAGATTGCCCAAGTCTGCCAAATGAAATTCGGCACTAAATTCAAGATTTTCGATAAGATTGATGTCAACGGCGAAAATGCTGCGCCGCTTTATGTTTATCTCAAATCTGAAAAGCCGGAAGACAAGGCCAACCATGTATTCAAAGATTTATTGCTGAAACTGGCTTCGATTGGCGAGAAGCGTGAAGGCAGCGACATTAAATGGAATTTCACCAAATTTTTGGTCAACCGCAATGGAGAAGTCGTGGTGCGTTTTGCCCCGAGCGTGAAGCCATCTGAAATTGAATCAGATATTCGCGCTTTACTGTAATAAATTTGCCCAGCAAAAAGGCCGTCTGAAAACCATGGTTTTCAGACGGCCTTTTTGTGATGCTTAACCGATTAAGCTGCGGTAATTTTACCGCGGCGGGTGAGCAAAGTAATCAAATCGCAAATGCGGGTTTTCATGTCGCGGCGGTCAACGATTTGGTCAATTGCGCCTTTTTCCAACAAGAATTCAGCACGTTGGAATCCTTCCGGCAAGGTTTCGCGTACCGTTTGTTCAATCACGCGCGGGCCGGCGAAGCCGATTAAGGCATTCGGTTCGGCCAAAACCACATCGCCCAAAAAGGCAAAGCTGGCCGATACGCCGCCCATGGTCGGGTCGGTCAACACGGAAATAAACGGCAGGCTTTTTTCGCTCAATAAATGCAGGGCGGCGCTGGTTTTGGTCATTTGCATCAACGAGTTGACACCTTCCTGCATACGCGCGCCACCTGAAGCGGCCACGCAGATAAACGGGCAATTGTCGGCCACAGCGCGGCGCACACCTTGCACAAAGCGTTCACCCACAACCGAACCCATCGAGCCGCCGATAAAGCGGAACTCAAACGCGGCAATCACCACCGGTAAGCCGTTCATGGTGCCTTTCATGACCACCATGGCATCGTCTTCACCGGTTTGTTTTTTGGCGGCGCTCAGGCGGTCAGGGTATTTTTTACTGTCTTTAAACTTCAGCGCATCGGTCGGCTTAACCTGTGCGCCGATTTCTTCACGGCCGTTTTCATCCAACAGCAGGTTTAAGCGTTCGCGGGCAGACAAAGGATTGTGGTAGTTGCACTTGGTGCAGACCATATCGTTTTGTTTTAGCTCGGAAGAATAAATGGTCGCGGCGCAAGAAGGGCATTTGTGCCACAAGCCTTCCGGCACGGTAGATGATGCGTTTTCAGCACCATCGCGTTTAATTTTGGGTGGCAGGATTTTATCTAACCAACTCATGGATGACTCCTAAAGGATGTTTCAGACGGCCTTTAATCTTCAGGCGGATGTCTGGCTTAACGGATGGCGTCTTTTAATTCTTTCGCCAACAGGCCGACCGATTCTGCTTCGCGGCCTGCATTGTCTTCGATTTCTTTCACGATGCGGCTGCCGACAATCACAGCATCGGCCACAGCACTGATTTTGCGGGCGCTTTCGGCATTTTTGATGCCAAAACCGACGCCAATCGGAATGTCGATATATTTACGCAAAAGCTCTATTTTACGCGAAACTTCATCAGTATCCAAGCTGGCCGCACCAGTCACGCCTTTTAAGGAAACGTAATACACGAAGCCGCCGGCCAATTTGGCAATGGTTTGAATGCGTGCTTCGGTGGTGGTTGGGGCAATCAGGAAAATACAGTCGATGTCGCGTGATTCCAGCGCCTTTTGCAACGGTTCGATGGTTTCGACCGGAGAATCCACGGTCAACACGCCGTCCACACCGGCTTCGGCCGCAGCTTGGGCAAAGGTTTCATAGCCCATTTTGTGAATCGGGTTGAGATAGCCCATCAAAACCACCGGCGTGCGGCTGTTTTGTTCACGGAAACGGCGCACCACGCTCAACACATCTTTCAGCGAAACATGGTTTTTCAAAGCACGTTCGGCAGCGCGTTGAATGGTTGGGCCGTCGGCCATCGGGTCGGAAAAAGGCACGCCCAATTCTAAAATACCGGCACCGTTTTCCACCAAGCTGTGCATCAGTGCAAGCGTGGTGTCTGTATCAGGGTCGCCGACGGTGATATAGGGAATCAGGGCTTTGGCACCGTTTAAATCGGCAAAGGTTTGCTGGATTCTGCTCATCTTGTTCTCGCGTTCAAGCTCAGACGCTAAACGCAGCGCCTGCCTAAATGCAAATCAATAATCGTCTAAGTATAACATTGCCGCCTTGTAAATAGACAGGCCGTCTGAAAAAATTATTCATTTTCAGACGGCCTGTTTGGAGTGGGGCAGATTAATCGAGTTTGTGTTCGATGTAATCTTTGGTTTTGCTGCGCGGATCAACGCGGGTGACGGTGGTGTATTCGGCATCGATGATGTCGTCGTCTTTCGGTTGCGTTGATTGCTGGGTAAACGGATTGTGCGCGCGATTAGGATCGAAAGTGGCGGTATGCATGCTCATGTCGGCAATCGGTTTGCCTTTAATCGGCAGCAACAAAATCAGCGCGACCAGCATAGACGCAAAGCCCGGGCTCATCAACAGCAAACCGGCCAATGCAAAACGAATCGGCCACAAAAGCTGATACATGGAAATATCTTTGCCGCTGCGCATGGTCGCACCCACCAACAACACGCCCGACATACCGGTGCGGCGCAACATGAATACGCCGAGTGCAAAGCTGGCAATCATCAGCAAAAAGGTCAGGCCGCCACCGAGCCAATCGGCAACCCAAACAATTGACATGATTTCTAAAAAGATCAGTACCAAAAAGCCGATACCTAAAAATTGCATGGTTGGTTCCTTGTGGATTTTAGCGTTAGTTTGAGATATTAACATAAAGGTGTTTGCGCCGCCTTTCAAGGTGGCAAAATGTGAAAACGCGTAAGCTTATGTAGCAGTAAAAGTAAGTAAACGGAATGTTAAAGACTGGGCTTTAGGCGAGGATTATAGAGCTTGGATTTTTTACGTTTTAAAAGATGACTGAAACGGCTGGTTTGGATGAAAAGGCCGTCTGAACAGCATTTCAGACGGCCTTTCAATATTTTTGCCAAACATACCGACCGCAATCACACCGACATTATGCGCCAAGCTCGGTCATGGCGGATAAACGGCAGATTTGGTATCCTTATGCCCTATGAACACACAGACACTTCTCACCATCTCAACCCGCGGCAAAACGATTTTGCTCACCGGCATGGTGGCGCTGCTCGCTGCCTGTGCTTCCAACCAAACCAAACCGGTGCCGGAAGGCTATTACCGCGTTCAATCCGGTGATACCTTATACCGCATCGCCAAGCGATACGGCCAAAATGTGCAAACCTTGGTTGCTTGGAACAATTTGCCGAATTCTTCCAAAATTGAAGTTGGCCAAGTTTTACGAGTGCGCCGTGATGCCGCCGCCAATCCTTCCGCTTCACGTTCGGTGACACCGGTTAACCGCCTGCAACTGCAATGGCCGGTGGATAACGGCAGCAACAGCATTATTCAACGTTACAACGGCGTCACTAACAAAGGCATCGATATTTCAGGCTATCGCGGCCAAACCGTGAAAGCCGCTGCGGCCGGCCAAGTGATTTACGTTGGCGAAGGTGTGCGCGGCTACGGCAAATTGATTTTAATCAGCCACAACACTTCAACCATCACCGCCTATGCGCACAACGACAATATTTTGGTACAAAAAGACCAAAACGTGCGCGCGGGTCAGCCTATCGGCAATATGGGCAGCACCGACAGCGATCGCGTGAAGCTGCATTTTGAAGTGCGGATTAGCGGTAAAGCAGTTGACCCGATGACATATTTGCCACGATAAGTTTTAAATAAATCATCAAAAGGCCGTCTGAAAACTAAGTTTTCAGACGGCCTTTTGATTGGTATTTATTTGAATACACATCAAGTTTTCGGCAAAGTCACGCCGGTTTGACCCATGTATTTGCCGTTGCGGTCTTTGTAAGATGTTTCGCACACTTCGTCGCTCTCAAAGAACAACACTTGCGCCACGCCTTCGCCGGCATAGATTTTGGCCGGAAGCGGGGTAGTGTTGGAAAATTCCAGCGTCACATAGCCTTCCCATTCCGGCTCAAACGGGGTGACGTTGACAATAATGCCGCAGCGGGCGTAAGTTGATTTGCCCAAGCACACGGTCAACACATTGCGCGGAATGCGGAAATATTCCACTGTGCGCGCCAGTGCGAATGAGTTTGGCGGAATGATGCAGCAATCGTCTTCGACGGTGACGAAGTTTTTCGGGTCGAAATTTTTCGGGTCGACGATGGTGCTGTTGATGTTGGTGAAAATTTTGAATTCGTTGGCGCAGCGGATGTCGTAGCCGTAGCTCGATGTGCCGTAGGAAATAATGCGCTGGCCGTTGATTTCTTTGATTTGGTTCGGTTCAAACGGCTCAATCATGCCGTGTTCTTCGCTCATGCGGCGAATCCATTTGTCTGATTTAATGCTCATGCTGATTCCTTGTAAGCGATGATGGTTTCAGACGGCCTATATAAAAAAGGCCGTCTGAATACTATTTTTTCTTAGGTTGATTGGTTAATTTGACGTCTTTCATCATGCCTTTATCAAAGGTGATGACAAACAACGGCTCGTTGTTTTGCGTGACTTGGAATTGACCTTCGGCAAAACCCTGCTTAAATTGGCCGGTTAACACCATATTATTCAGGCGGGTGCTGTTGACGGAAAACGGCTCGAGAAATACCGTTTTGCTGGTGTTGACGGTGTAAGTGCCTTTGCCTTCGAAGCGGCCGTTTTTAAACTGGCCTTGGTAGCTGCGACCGTCTTGGCAAGCCCAGCTGCCTTTGCCGTGTGGCGTATTGGCCTTATCTACTTCGCCTTCGTAACGGCAGCCCTTGATTTGGTAAGGGTCGATGACTGCCGCGTTTACCGGTTGCCACAATGCCAAGCCTAAAGGCAAAAACGCTAAATATTTCAACATAAACCACTCCTTAATGGTTTCAGACGGCCTATTGATCAGGCCGTCTGAAATTATTCCTGCCAGCCGCCTAAATAAGAAACCAATTCTTCCAACATAGTGCTGAGCGCTTCGGTCATCAAAATTTGCGAAGCAAAAGTCAGGCTGGCGGCATCATCGCCGTTGTTTTCCGCTTCTTCCTGCAACACATCCAAATACTGAATGCGCTTGAGCGTGAAATCCTGCGTCAGGATAAACGCAATCTGCTCGCGCCACACCAAGCCCAGTTGGGTCACTGTTTTGCCGTTTTTTACATGCTGCACCACTTCATCGGCGGTCAAATCCTGCTTGGATACTTTCACCGTTGGCACCACATCGCCCACGCCTTTGAGTTCGCAATCGCTGTCCAACTCAAAACCACCTTCGCAATGGCCATCAAGCAGCCAAGAAGTCATCAACGAAGAAGGCGACTGCTTGGTATTCGGTAGGCTCGCTTCCAAGCCGCCCAAGGCTTCGCGTAATTTGGTTAACAGATTTTCCGCTTTGGCAGAAGAAGCATTGTTCACCAGCAAATAACCATGCCGCGTATCCAACACCGCCTGCGTGCGGCTGGAACGGGTAAACGCGCGCGGCAGCAGGTCATCGGTGATGATGTCTTTCAATTCCTGCTTTTCCTTGCGGCCGACATTGCGCCCTTCATTGTTTTGGATTTCTAAAACTTTGTCGTCCAAAATATCGCGGATCACACCGGCAGGCAAGACTTTCTCTTCTTTTTTCAAAGCCACGCGCCAAGTGTAATCTGCCGGGAAAACCAATTCCGGCGAGAAAGAAACCGGTGCGGCAAAGCCTTCGCTGAACCAATCCAAACCTTGGCAATGGGTAAATTCCGCTTCGCCCAGTTTAGCCGCCAAAGTCTCCAATTCAGGCAGTTTTTCCTTGTTGACAGGGTAAAAACTGATTTGCTTAAACCACATCTGATTTTCCTTTCCTTAAAACGCCTTCATTATACAGATTTTAGCCGCAAAAATGGATAAAGGCCGTCTGAAAAACATGGCCTAATGAAAATAATCGCGCGGCTATGTTGACAGTATAAAACGGCTTAGGTATAGTCTCGTCTTCGGTTACGCGCCCATCGTCTAGAGGCCTAGGACACTGCCCTTTCACGGCGGCAACCGGGGTTCGAATCCCCGTGGGCGTGCCAGATTTCGATTAAAGCCCTGCTGGTTTCAGCAGGGCTTTAGTTTTTTTGTTTGATTAAACATGGTATCACATTTTCAGACGGCCTTTCCCATTTCACACAGTTTTCACGCTGCTGAAAATACTTCGGATTTGGTTTACAATACCGCTATTCATATTTTTAGCTATCGAGAGAGATTCATGTTAGACATCCAACTTTTGCGTAATGACACCCATGCGGTAGCGGCTCGTCTGGCGGCGCGTGGTTATGAATTTGACACGGCGCGTTTTCAGGCTTTGGAAGAGCAGCGTAAGGCGGTTCAGGTCAAGGCTGAGGAATTGCAGGCGGCGCGCAACAGTATTTCCAAGCAAATCGGTGCGCTCAAAGGTCAGGGCAAACATGATGAAGCTCAGGCGGCCATGGATCAGGTGGCACAAATTAAGGTGGATTTGGAGCAGGCTGCCAAGGATTTGGAGGCCGTGCAGCAGGAATTGGACGCTTGGTTGCTGACCATCCCGAATCTGCCGCATGAAAGCGTGCCTGCGGGTAAGGATGAAACGGAAAACGTGGAAGTGCGTAAAGTCGGCACGCCGCGTGAATTTGACTTTGAGATTAAAGACCATGTCGATTTGGGCGAACCGCTCGGCTTGGATTTTGAAGGTGGTGCGCGTTTGTCGGGTGCGCGTTTTACCGTGATGAAAGGTCAAATCGCGCGTTTGCACCGTGCCTTGGCGCAATTTATGTTGGATACGCACACGCTGCAACACGGCTACACCGAGCATTACACGCCGTATATCGTTGATGATGTAACCTTGCAGGGCACGGGTCAGTTGCCGAAATTTGCGGAAGATTTGTTCCATGTCACCCGCGGCGGTGATGAAAGCAAGAAAACGCAATACCTGATTCCGACTGCGGAAGTGACGCTCACCAATACCGTGGCCGACAGCATCGTAGCTGAAAGTGAATTGCCGCTGAAGCTGACCGCGCATTCGCCTTGTTTCCGTTCGGAAGCCGGTGCGTATGGTAAAGACGTGCGCGGTTTGATCCGCCAGCACCAGTTCGATAAAGTGGAAATGGTGCAAATCGTGCGTCCGGAAGATTCTTACCAAGCTTTGGAAGAGATGGTCGCCCATGCGGAAAATATCTTGAAAGCGTTGGAACTGCCTTACCGCGTGATTACCTTATGCACGGGCGACATGGGCTTTGGCGCAACCAAAACGTATGATTTAGAAGTGTGGGTGCCGGCGCAAAATACCTACCGCGAGATTTCCAGCTGTTCTAACTGCGAAGATTTCCAAGCACGCCGTATGAAAGCGCGTTTCAAAGATGAAAACGGCAAAAACCGTTTGGTGCATACTTTAAATGGCTCGGGTCTGGCGGTTGGCCGCACTTTGGTGGCTGTTTTGGAAAACCATCAAAATGCCGACGGCAGCATCAACATTCCTGCCGCCTTGCAGCCGTATATGGGCGGCGTGGCTAAGTTGGCAGTGAAGTAATTGAATTAAAGGTAAAGGCCGTCTGAAACTTGATGTTTCAGACGGCCTTTTTATTGGTTGGTTTATTTTTAGGTAAACAGGATAGTGTTTATCAGAAAATGCCATTCGCTTCTGATTTTATCCTAAGCGATTTTGTAATAACAAGGCCGTCTGAAATATTATTTTTCAGACGGCCTTGTTTATATTTTACCGCATCAAATCAAATTATTTCTTGGCTTCGTCAGCAAAGTATTTGGCTTTGATTTGCTCGTATTCGCCGCTTTCGCGTACTTTTTTCAATGCGTCGTTCAGCATTTGAACAGTAGCTTCGTCGCCTTTGCGGGCAGCAATGCCGTAGTTTTCAACGGTGAAATCAGGCAGGGTGATGAAGTCCATGCCTTTGGTCGGGTTGTTTTTCACATAGTTGGCAATCACAGCGCTGTCGCTCACTACGGCATCCAAACCGCCGTTTTCCAATTCTTTGATCACCAATGGCACGGTTTCAAAGCGGGCGATTTTCGGGCTGTCGTTGCCTAACAGTTTAGATACAGAGAAGTCGCCGGTGTAGCCGGTTACCACGCCGACTTTGTTCAGGTTTTTCAAATCTTCTGATGAAGAAATCGGTTTGCCTTGCGGTACCAACACCACTTGGGTAATTTCAAAATACGGATCGGTGAAGTCCATCGATTGTTTGCGGTCGTCGGTGATGGTTACACCTGACATCACGATATCCACGTCGCCGTTGTTCAATGCTGGGAACAGGCTTTCCCAAGGCTGGTGTTTGTATTCCACTTTGAAGTTGCCGGCTTTGGCCATGGCATCCATCAAGTCAACATCGAAGCCTTCCACTTTACCGTTGGCATCGCGTGATTCAAATGGCGCGAATTCGGCATTCATGGCTACGCGGTATACTTTATTTGGGTCGGCAGCAGCAGGTGCAGCGGCGGTGGTGTCTTTGCTTTGGCCGCTGCATGCGCCCAAGGTCAGTGCCGAGCAGGCGATGGCTGCGGCAATCCATTTTTTCATGTTCATGGTGAGTCTCCTCTATGTGGTGAATCGAAATTAAATAAAATAAAGCGCGATTTTAGCATAAGTCTATAATGACAGGGCAATGCGCAGCATAAACTTTTTGCCGTTTATCCGCTTGAATCAGCGTTCTTCTTCACGGAAAAAGGCGTAAGTCACGTCGTGGAACAAATCCGTGTGCGGACTGTCTTCGTAGTTGAGTTCGGCCAAAGCGTCTTCAAACGCCAGTTGGATGGATTCGACCACGTCTTGAGCGGTGTCGCCGGGCAGGGCGCGAATCAGGCCTTTGAGTGCGGTGGCCAAAACGTGATTCTGCATACGCAAAACTTCGTTTGACTCTTCCAAAAATTCTAATCGTTGCTCAATGCTGCTCATGTCTATTCCTTAGGAATCTGATAGAATGCCGCATTATAGCAAATCAAGCGGTTTGATTGCGAAACGGAAATTGCAACGAGATAAAAATGGATACCAAAAAGCCAAATCCTTCATCACAAACGGAAAACGATTTCAACTGGGAACGCCGGTTGGAACAATTACGCCAGACCCGTCAGATTAACGCGCCCTACACCCACGCGCCCTTGATTCGCGAATCGAAAGACGCGCGCCAGAATGTTGCCGCCAAAGCCGACAAACCTTATGAACTCGACCAAAAATCGCGCGATAAGGTATTGCGGGAATACATGCGCAAATGGCAGGAAGAGCATAATGCCGAAGTAGCACAGCATGAAGACATCGAAACCGATGATATGGTGCTGCTACAGGAAAACTGGTTGAGCGCGCAAAGCGCGTTGCAAATGCGCGCTTCCGAGAAACACATCGAATCGACCCGCACCGTGTGGCTCAATCCGAAACGCCAAACCGTTGAATTTCCTGAGTCGCAAGCCGAAAGCGAAGACACCATGCCGTCTGAAAAGATGAATGAAGCCGAGCATTCAGACGGCCTTGATGATGTGGCCGAACAAAAAGTGGTGGTGAATATCAATGTATTGAATCCGCAAGCCATCGGCCGCCGAGAAGTGTTTTGCATTTCCGAACAAGGATTGGCCGACCGCCTGATTAAGCGCATGCGTCCGCACGTGACCGATGCGGTCAACGGCATGATTCGCGTGGCGCTGCAAAAACAAATGGCTTTGCTCTCTTACAATTTGCAGCAAACCTTAAACGAACAAGCGCCGGCCTTGGTGGAGGATTTGCTCGATCACAATGTCAAAAAAGTGTTGGCTGATTTAAAATACGAAATGAAATACAAGCGTGAGAAGTAAACCGAATGAATAAATGGATTTGGATTGTCATTGCCGCTGCGGCGTTTTTCGGCTATCAAAAATGGCAGGATACGGCGCAACAGCCGAAGCAGGGGCAAACGCAGTCAAGGCCGTCTGCACAAGATCAAACACGTTCCGGCAGTGCAACGGGCAGCACCAATGCCGAAGCCGTGTTGCAGAGCGCATTTGAACAACGACGCAACAACCTGCAAATTGAAGGCGAGGGCGTGGTAAAAAAAACCTTGCCTGATGACAACAAAGGTTCGCGCCATCAACGCTTTATTTTGAAATTATCCAGCGGCCAAACCTTATTGGTGGCACACAATATCGATTTGGCCGATAAAATCAAAGGCTTGAAAAAAGGCGATACCGTCCGCTTCTATGGCGTGTATGAATGGTCGGAACAAGGCGGCGTGATTCATTGGACGCACCATGACCCCAACGGTCGGCATATTGACGGCTGGTTGAAACACAACGGCAAGATTTACCAATGATTGTTTAAGACCTTCTGAAATCATATTGCTTTCAGACGGCCTGAGTTATTCAGAAATAGAATAGCTGATGTTAGCTTTATTTTAATAACGAATATCTGATTTTGTGCGGCTTTTGTTCTTGAAACCAAAGCAAAATCGGCGCAAAATATTAACAAATTACATGCAGGCCGATACAGCAAACACCATGCTGCTTTTTTTATTTCCGTTTTCAGACGGCCTTGGACATTCAGGATTCAACCATGACGAAAAAGCTTCACCCGCAAACCTTGGCCATCCGCGCCGGCAAAGAGCAAACCGCTTACAACGAACACAACCAAGCATTGTTTTTAACCAGTAGTTTTATGTGGGAAAGTGCGGCGCACGCGGCGGATTTGTTTTCCAAAAAGGTAAAAGGATTCACCTACACCCGTACTGCCAACCCGACCACTGCTGCTTTTGAAAAACGCGTGGCGGCTTTGGAAGGTGCTGAGCGCGCAGTGGCGACATCGAGCGGTATGTCGGCGATTCAGGCGGCATTTTTAACTTTTTTGAGTGCGGGCGACCATGTGATTTGCAGCCGCGGTTTGTTCGGTACGACCGTCGGTTTTATCGATACCGTGGTGCAGCGCTTCGGTATCGAGGTAAGCTATGTGTCGACCGTTGATGTGGCCGAATGGCGTGCAGCAGTAAAGGGTAACACCAAGCTGTTTTTTTTGGAAACACCGTCTAACCCTTTGAGTGAAGTCGCTGACTTGCCGGCCTTGGCGGCGTTGGCACACGAAAACGAAGCTTTACTGGTGGTGGATAACAGTTTGATGTCGCCATTCGGACAACAACCTTTGCAATGCGGTGCTGACATTTCCGTGCAATCCGCAACCAAAGCGATTGACGGCCACGGCCGTCTGGCAGGCGGTGTGTTGTCCGGTTCGGAAGCCTTGATGAATCAGGTGGCGGTATATGCCAACTCTTGCGGTTTGGCGATTTCGCCGTTTAATTCGTTTGAATTGTTGAGCGGTATTGAAACGCTTTCCATCCGCATGGAAAAACAATTCGACAATGCGTTGAAGGTGGTGCAATGGCTGCAACAGCAACCACAGGTGAATGCGGTATATTACGCCGGTTTGCCCGACCATCCGCAGCGTGAACTGGTTGAGCGCCAGCAAAACGGCGGTGGCATTGTGGTCGGTTTCGAACTGGCCGACCAAGATGCGGCTTGGAAGGTGATTGACAGTGTGAATGTATTTTCACGTACGGCCAACTTAGGTGATGTACGCTCGACCATTACCCATCCGTGGACAACCACCCACGCGCGTATGTCGCCGGAAGACAAGCTTGCCGCCGGCATCCGACAAGGCTTGGTGCGTTTGTCGGTCGGCTTAGAATATATTGATGATTTGATTGATGATTTGAATCAGGCTTTACGTGCTTGATGTGCGGATTATTCTGTTTCAGACGGCCTTTTGTAAGCAACGGCGCCGTCTGAAAAATTAGTGAGAATCATAAGGAGTGGTTATGGATGAAGCGGTATTTTCCGCATGGGCATTGAAAATTTGCCTGACAGTATTGGTGATTTTTCTTGGTTTTATTGTGTGGAATTTAGGCAAAGAGTCAAAAGCCGGAAAATTCGGCATGATCATGCTGTTTCTAGTGTTGGGCTTGGGTGTGTTTGGCTTTTTGTTCAAAGAATTATTGATCAGTTTTTTGGTGTTGCCAAAGTAATGGCAGCGGGTAGTATGAATTAAAGTTTTTTTTGATTGTTTAACCGGTTTTTTAAAAATAATGACAATCCTTAAATTATTTAAATGTTATATTCAGTAAAGGTAATGAATTGAGTTAATGAAAGGAATCATTCATATGAAAACCGTTAATTCAGCCCATACTGCCCTATTGGTGGCAATATTGGCTTTGGGCGGTTGTGCCATTCCGGTTTATGAAGGAGTGGCTGTTCAGCCAGTTCCGGTTGTTATCGGTGTGCATGATGTCGATCGCAGTTTGGTAAAAAATAACGGTAAAGTGCATGTTTGTAGTATGACTCCGTTTACTCAAACTTATCGAAGCGAACATAGTAGTTTGGGGCGTGCCAAATTGGAGGTGCGCAAACAGTGTTTGGCCCGACATCATGAAATGTTCTGCAAACCCCGTGATATTAGTTGTGAAACATATGACTAAATCAAATAAAACAATATGATTATTATGAAACAGGCCGTCTGAATTTTCAGACGGCCTGTTGTTTGGAAGCCTCGTATTTTTCAAAATTTAAATCCAAGTGAGCGGATGGAGGTCATTGGGAAATGATGCGACGTAAGTGACCGCTATGAGTTAGACAAATGCCGTAATAGCGGCCAAACCATATTGGATTATTTCGGTTTTCAAAAGTCATCCCCGAATACAAACCAAAATCACTGGCTTCGCTTTAGGTGTTTCTGATAGGGGGGGTTAAGCTTTTAGTGCCGCAGCTTCTTTTGCCAAGCGGGTGATGCTATCCCAGTCCTTATTTTGCACTGCTTCTTTTGGAGTCAGCCATGAGCCGCCGACACACAATACATTCGGCAAGGCCAAGTATTCAGGTGCGCTTTCCAAAGTGATACCGCCGGTCGGGCAGAAGCGGATATCAGGGTAAGGACCAAACAAAGCTTTGAGCATGGCTTTGCCGCCAACCACTTCGGCGGGGAACAGCTTCAGGGTATCGATGCCGTGTTCCAAGGCCAATTGCACTTCGCCCGGTGTCGCTACGCCCGGAATCAGCGGAATGCTGCTTTGATGGCTGGCTTTAGCCAAGGTTTCATGCAATCCCGGGCTGATGGCGAAGAGTGCACCGGCATCTTCCACGGCTTTGAGTTGTTCGGGGTTGGTTACCGTGCCTGCGCCGACGATGGCGTTAGGCACTTCTTTGGCGATCAGGCGGATGGCATCCACGCCGACCGGTGTGCGCAAAGTAATTTCCAGCGTGGGAATGCCGCCTTCAACCAAGGCGTGTGCCAAGTCAACGGCCGTAGATAAATCGTTAATCGCCATCACAGGGATAACCGCACCTGCGCTTAAGATTTCGCGTGGGGTGAGTGTTGCAGACATGTTTGTTCCTTGAAAATAAGTTCGCTTCGTTAATAGGTTTCAGACGGCGTTGAAGATTCATCAGCAGGCCGTCTGAAAAAGATTCAGGCAAATTCGCCGCCGAAACTCATGGCGCCGGTTTCTGCCGAGCTGGTCATGCTGCGGAAGTTGGCAAACAATTCTCGCCCGCAACCTTGCTGGTTGGCACTCAAATCGATTTGCTCGACTTCGCGTGCTGCCCATTCGGCTTCGTTGGTTAAGACGTTCAGTTCGCCGGTCACAGAATCAAAACGGATTAAATCGCCGGTGCGGATTTTGCCGATGCCGCCGCCCATCAAGGCTTCAGGGGTCATGTGGATGGCAGCCGGCACTTTGCCTGATGCGCCCGACATACGGCCGTCGGTCAGCAGGGCAACGCTGAAACCGCGGTCTTGTAAAATGCCCAAAGGTGGGGTGAGTTTGTGCAATTCCGGCATACCGTTGGCACGCGGGCCTTGGTAGCGCACCACGCACACGAAATCGCGCTCGAGTTCGCCGCGATCAAAAGCTTGCAATACTTCGCGCTGGTCGTTGAACACGATGGCAGGGGCTTCGATGATGCGGCAGCCTTCGCGGATGGCCGATACTTTAATCACACCGCGGCCGATGTTGCCTTGCATCAGGCGCAAACCGCCGTCAGGTGAGAACGGATTGTCGATTTTGCGCAAGATGTCGTCATTGCCGCTTTCGGTTGGTGCTTCGCGCCATTCCAGTTTGCCGTCAATTAAGAACGGCTCTTGGGTGTAGTGGCGCATGCCGTGGCCGACTACGGTGTCAACATCGTCATGCAGCAAACCTGCATCCAGCAATTCGCGAATCACAAACGGCAAACCGCCGGCTGCAGCAAAGTGGTTGACGTCGGCTTTACCGTTCGGATACACGCGAATCATCAATGGAATAATAGAAGAAATTTCGTCAAAATCATCCCAGTTCAAAATCACACCGGCCGCACGCGCCATGGCGACTAAGTGCATGGTGTGGTTGGTCGAACCCCCGGTCGCCATCAGGCCGATCAGGGCATTGATGAATGATTTTTCCGTCAACATTTCGCCCAATGGCAGGGCAGTGCCGTTGCGGATGCCTTGTGCCAAGTGGGCGGCGCTGTAGCGGGTAAGGGCTTCGCGCAAATCGGTATAAGGATGCACAAATGCGGCCGCCGGTAAATGCACGCCCATCATTTCCATCATCATTTGGTTGGAATTGGCGGTGCCGTAGAAGGTGCAGGTGCCGGGGCTGTGGTACGAGCCCATTTCGCTTTCGAGTAGGGCATCGCGGCCTACTTTGCCTTCGGCAAACAATTGGCGGGTACGCGCTTTGTCTTTATTGCTGATGCCGCTGGCCATCGGGCCTGCCGGTAAAAATACTGCCGGAACATGACCGAACGACAAAGCACCAATCATCAGGCCGGGTACGATTTTGTCACACACACCCATATACAGGCCGCCGTCGAACATTTGATGCGACATGCCCACTGCCGTGCTCATTGCAATCACATCGCGCGAGAACAAAGACAATTCCATACCGGCATAACCTTGTGTGATGCCGTCACACATGGCCGGTGTGCCGCCGGCAACTTGCGCGGTGGTGCCGTATTTTTGTGCTTCGTCCTTAATCCAATCAGGGAAATCTTTAAATGGTTGGTGCGCCGAAACCATGTCGTTGTAAGCGGTGATGATGCCTAAGTTTGGCACGGTTTCCTGCAGCATTTCGATTTTGATGCTTTTGGGCATGGCGGCATAGCCGTGGGCAAGGTTACTACAACCCAATTGGTTGCGCTCCAAGCGGCCTTGTTGTTTGGCAGCGCGGATTTTAGCTAAATATTTGGCACGCGTTGCTTGGCTGCGGTCGATGATACGCTGGGTAATTTCCGCCAGTTTGGGATGGATAGGAGTGTGGCTCATGTATGGCTCCTTTTTTGGCCGTCATGCGACTCGGTTTTATATGGGCGGCTGCTGAGGCCGTCTGAAAGAATGGAAACTGATATAATGTAATCAATATTATAATACAAATATTGTAGTTTTGTTACAGTTAATCTGATTTATCTGTATGAAATTTGATGCAAGTCTTAGTTTTGGTCAATTGTAAGCAACTGTAATCGCGAATGTGTTAAAAACTTAAACTAGGTCAAATAAATTCTGAAAATGGCGATAGACAAAATCTGTAGCAGTGTGTAGTATTACTACGAATTTACTGGTTTCGCTGGATTTTCAACGGGCAATATGCAGCCAAATCATCAATATGCTTCAATGTATCTGATTTTATGCGGATTTGTCACGTTAAGGTTTGTGGGTTTTATAAAAAATATTTCTTAAAATGGCATTTGAGCCTCTTCTTGATGAAAGATGAAACAATGAGTATTCAAACAAATTTTGATTTGGTGTTGTTCGGTGCAACAGGCGACTTGGCCATGCGCAAATTGCTGCCGTGTCTGTATCAGGCACATGTGGCCGGATTGTTGAATCCGCAAGGCCGCATTTTGGGTGTAAGTCGCAGCGAAATGGATACCGAAAGCTTTTTGGCTAAAGTCGAAACCAACTCAAAAATCCATGTGAAACAAAATTTTTCTGATGAACAATGGGCATCTTTCATCAAACGCATCGAATATCTTACTGTTGACGTTACCCGCTCTGAAGACTTCGCCGCTTTGGGCGAAAAAGTCAAATCCCGTGCAGAAACCGAAAGTGTGGTGGTTTATCTTTCAACCGCCCCGAAATTCTTTGCACGAGCCTGTGAAAATCTGGCAGCGGTAGGCTTGAATGCCGACAATGTGCGTGTGGTATTGGAAAAACCGCTGGGCACCGATTTGGCATCGTCACAACAAATCAATAATGATGTGGGTAAATACTTCAAAGAAGAACAAATCTACCGCATCGATCATTACTTGGGCAAAGAAAGCCTGCAAAACGTATTGGCCTTGCGCTTTGCCAACGTGATGTTCGAGCCGATGTGGAATAATAAATATATTAAAAGCGTGCAACTCACCATCGCTGAGCAATTGGGCGTGGAAGAGCGTGGCGAGTTTTATGACATCACCGGTGCCTTGCGTGACATGGTGCAAAACCACTTGATGCAAATGTTGTGCATGACCGCGATGGAACCGCCAAAAAGCTTGGATGCCGATGATGTGCGCGATGAAAAAGTAAAAGTGATTAAGTCGTTGAAACCATTGACCATTGAGTCGGTAAATGAAAATGTGGTTCGCGGTCAATACACTGAAGCAGGCGACATGAAAGGTTATCTGCAGGAAGTGGATGTGCCGGCTGAAAGCTTCACTGAAACTTATGTGGCCATTAAAGCCGAGATCGACAATGAACGTTGGCAGGGTGTGCCGTTTTATTTGCGTACCGGCAAACGCATGGCCGATAAAGTGGCCGAAATTGTGTTGAATTTCCGTGATTTAGACAACCATATTTTCCCGAACAGCAAGCCGTTTGCCAACCGCTTGGTGATTGAGTTGCAGCCGTTTGATTCCGTGCGCTTGTGTGCGCAAGTGAAAACGCCGGGTGCGGGCAATAATGTCGAAGTAACACCGATGACCATCGATTTGGATAAACAGTTGGCAGGCCGCCGTCCGGAGGCTTACGAGCGTTTGTTGCTGGATGTGATTAACGGCCATCTGGCCTTGTTCAACCGCCGTGACGAATTGGAAGCAGCATGGGAATATGTGATGCCGATTTTGGATAACTGGGCGCAAAATACCCAAGCGCCACACGGTTATGCCGCTCATTCATGGGGTCCTGAAGCAGCGCGCGAATTGTTGGCGCGCGACGGCAACAAGTGGCACGAAGAGCAGTAATATTTTTCAGACGGCCTTCAATTGAATAGGCCGTCTGAAAATATGTTGTCGGTTGGAAGAATCGTTCAGATGGTTTAAAGATTACATATTGATTAGGCTGTCTGAAATGATTGCCAAGTGTTATACCCGTCTTGATTCAATCAAGAATTCACTTAATGTTTCAGACGGCCTATTGATTTGAAGGCCGACTGAACAACGAAAGGAGCGCACGATGTTTACTTGGCACGAATATGAAAACGCAGCAGTTGCCGCCCGCGCACAAGCGGATGCGGTGGCGATCGAATTGCAAAATGCCTTAAATGAAAAAGGCAATGCCGTATTGGCGGTATCCGGCGGCCGCTCGCCAATTGCTTTTTTTGAAGCCTTGTCGCAAAAAGACTTGGATTGGGCCAATGTGAGCATCGGCTTGGTGGATGAGCGCATTGTGCCGACCACTCACCCTGACAGCAATACCCGTTTGGTACGCGAACATTTGCTGCAAAACAAAGCTGCTGCAGCGCAGTGGATTCCAATGATAGAAGACGGTAAAGCTGAAATTGAATTACGTCCGCAAGCTGTGGTGGACTACGCTTTGAAACAATACAAGCATCCTGATGTGCTGGTGTTGGGCATGGGCGGCGATGGCCATACCGCTTCGTTGTTCCCGCAAGCGCCGCAATTGCCGGAAGCGATTAATCTGGAAAACAATCTGACCCTGATTCATACCACACCAATCACCGCGCCACACGAGCGCGTGAGCATGACCTTGGATGCGATTTTGAATACCTTGAATGTGTTTTTGGCCATTCAGGGTACAGATAAAAAAGCCGTGTTTGACAAAGCAGCGGAAGAGCCAAATGAAACATACCCAATCAGCCTGATTTTAAATAACGAAAGAGTGGATTGCCATGTCTTCTATACCAACTGATTACCCACGTTTAGTTGCCGATATCGGCGGTACCAATGCCCGCTTTGCGCTGGAAGTTGCGCCGCAGCAAATTGAGCAGGCACATGTGTTGCCGTGTAAGGATTACGACACCATTGTCGATGCCGCACGCGAATACCTGCGCTTGACCGGCCAGCCGAATGTTGCCCATGCCGCAGTGGCGATTGCCAATCCGATTGTCGGCGATTGGGTGCAGATGACCAACCACCACTGGGCGTTTTCCATTGAAACCACCCGTCAGGCATTGGGCTTGGAAACCTTGATCTTCCTGAACGATTTCACTGCACAAGCCTTGGCTGTGACCCAAACCGAAGACAAAGATTTGGTGCAAATCGGCGGTCAGGCACCAGCTGAACACCAACCTAAAGCCGTGATTGGACCGGGCACCGGTTTGGGCGTGAGCGGTTTAGTACACAGTCCGGCCGGTTGGGTGGCGTTGGCAGGCGAGGGCGGTCATACCAGCTTCCCGCCGTTTGACGACATGGAAGTCACCATTTGGCAATACGCCAAAAACAAATACGGCCATGTTTCTGCCGAGCGTTTCTTGAGCGGCGCGGGCTTGAGCCTGATTTACGAAGCCTTGGCTGCCAAAGAAAAAGCCAAACCAAGCAAACTGACGCCGTCTGAAATTACCGATCGCGCCTTGAGCGGCACATCGCCTTTGTGCCGTCAGACATTAGATATTTTCTGTGCCATGTTGGGCACGGTTGCCTCGAATCTGGCGTTGACTTTGGGCGCGCGCGGTGGTGTATATTTGTGCGGCGGCATCATTCCGCGTGTGTTGGATTATTTTAAAAATTCATCATTCCGCAGCCGCTTTGAAAATAAAGGCCGTTTTGAAGCCTATTTGGCTGCCATTCCGGTGTATGTTGTGTTAAGTGAGTTCCCGGGTATCACCGGCGCAGCTGCGGCTTTGGATAATCATTTGAAAAATTGTTTAAGCAAATAAATTTGCAGTGCAGAAAACCAGTCTGTCACATTGCGATAATGGAGAGGGATCACCATCATGTTAAGTAAAATCAGTGAGTCATTGCCGAACTTGTCCGGCGCGGAACGTAAAGTCGCCGAATCTGCCTTAGCTGAACCAAAATGGTTTGTGCATGCGGCGGTGGCGGAAATCGCCGAGCGCGCTTCGGTTAGTCAGCCGACGGTAATCCGTTTCTGCCGCAGCTTGGGCTATAAAGGTTTGCCGGAATTCAAATTGGCTTTGTCGGCCAGTATCGGCCACGAGGGCATGCCTTATGTGCATGAAGAATTGAATGCCGATGACGACATGAATAATGTGGTGGAAAAGGTATTGGGCAACGCTGCTGCGTCTTTATTGGGCGAGCGCCGTTACCTGAAAGAGGCGGAATTAGAAAACGCCATCGCAACCTTAATGCACGCCCGTCGCGTTGAATTTTACGGCGTGGGTAACTCCGGTATTGTGGCGCAAGATGCGCAGCATAAATTTTTCCGTTTCGGCATTTCAACCGTCGCCTATGTGGACACCCACACCCAACTGATGGCGGCATCGGTGTTGACCGATAAAGATGTGCTGGTGGCGATTTCGAACACCGGTTCGTCAATTGAATTGCTGGATGCGGTCAGCATTGCCAAGCAAAATGGTGCGGCCGTGATTGCGGTGACGCGTGCGGAATCACCGTTGGCGCAATTGGCTGATTGCGTATTAAGCGTGGCCACGCAGGAAAATGCCGAGCTTTACACGCCGATGGTGTCGCGCCTGCTGCAATTGGCGGTGATCGACATTTTGGCCATCGGCTTGGCCTTACGCTTGGGCGACCAAGCCAGTCTGCAACTGCAAAAAAGTAAAAGAAGTATTCACAATAAACATGTTGAATATGATAAGGACTAAAAAATCATGAAACACCTTCACGACTTACCAAGCTGGTCGAAATTGTGGAAGCATTTCGACCAAACCAAAACCGACCACATGCGTGCCATGTTCGAGCAAGCCCCACAACGTGCCGAACGTTACTGGTCGCAAGTGGGTGGTTTGACGCTGGATTATTCCAAAAACCGCATCAACGACGAAACCTTGTCTTTATTGCTGGATTTGGCTCGCGAAGCCGGTGTGCCTGAGCGTATCAAGCAGATGTTCCATGGCGAGAAAATCAACTCAACTGAAGATCGCGCCGTGTTGCATGTTGCCTTGCGTAACCGCACTAATTCACCGATTGTGGTGGATGGCGAAGACGTGATGCCGAAAGTGAATCATGTGTTGCACCGCATGGGCGAATTTGCACATGAAGTGCGCAGCGGCAATTGGTTGGGCTACACCAATCAAGTGATTACCGATGTGGTGAATATCGGTATCGGCGGCTCGGATTTAGGCCCGTTGATGATGTGTACCGCGTTGAAACAATACGGCCATCCACGCATGCGCATGCATTTTGTATCTAACGTGGATGGTTCGCAATTGCGTGATGTATTGGAAAAAGTGCACCCTGAAACCACGCTGTTTATCATTGCCTCTAAAACCTTTACTACTCAAGAAACCTTAACCAACGCCTTGACCGCACGTGAATGGTTCTTGGCGCATGCCGGTGATGAAAGCGTGGTGGCGAAGCACTTTGTCGCCGTATCGACCAACAAAAAAGCCGTGGCCGAATTCGGTATCGATACCGCCAATATGTTTGAGTTTTGGGATTGGGTTGGCGGCCGTTACAGCTTGTGGTCGGCGATTGGTCTGCCGATTATGCTGTTTTTGGGCGAAGAAAACTTCATCGAAATGCTCAACGGCGCGCACTTGATGGACCAGCATTTCTACAATACACCGCTGGAACGCAACATGCCGGTGATTTTGGCCTTAATCGGCATTTGGTACATCAACTATTATGGCGGTGGCAGCCATGTCATCGCCCCTTACGACCAACACCTGCACCGCCTGCCGAAGTTTATCCAACAGCTCGACATGGAAAGCAACGGCAAACAAGTCACACTCGACGGCCAAGCCGTGCAACATGAAACATCGCCGATTATTTGGGGCGGAACCGGTATCAACGGCCAACACGCCTTCTTCCAATCGCTGCACCAAGGCACGCACATCACGCCAATTGACCTGATTGCCTCTTTGGAAAAACGCAGCAACCTGCGCGGCCACCACGAAATCCTGTTGGCCAACGTATTTGCCCAAGCTGAAGCTTTCATGCGTGGTAAAACGCCTGAAGAAGCGCGTGCCGAGTTGCAGGCGCAAGGTTTGGATGAAGCGCGCGTTGAAGAATTGGTGCCACACAAAACCTTCTCCGGCAACCGCCCGACTAACTTAATCCTGATGGACAAAGTTAACCCGCGCAACATGGGCAGCCTGATTGCTTTGTATGAACACAAAACCTTCGTGCAAGGCACCATTTGGGGCATCAACAGCTTCGACCAATGGGGGGTGGAATTGGGCAAGCAATTGGCTAAAACCATTTTGGCGGAACTGACCGGTGAGAGCGAACTACAAAAACATGACAGTTCTACTGAGCGTTTGATTAATCTGTATTTGAACACCAATAAATAATGGATTAAGCTAGAAAAGGCCGTCTGAAAAATATTTTTTCAGACGGCCTTTATTTTATAGATTTAAGTGAGTAAACTGAAATGATGTTTAATCAATCTTTCAAAAAAACATGCCGTCTGAAACTTTCAGACGGCATGGTTCTACATAAAGTAATGTTGATTAAGGCTTAACGGTTTTACCGTTAATTTTTAAACTAGTCAGACGCAGATTATACGATTTACCGTCGTCTTCTTTATAGACGATTTGCGCCGGGATATTGTTTAAATTCGTGGCAAAAGAATAGTTAATCGTATCATCGCCGCGATGCACTACATAATTGCTGACAGGGGTCGAGCCGCCGCTGAATTTGTAACTTGCGTCACCCGATTTGCGCATATTGCTGATCGGGTAGATTTTTTTGCCGTTGGTGACATTTAAACCGCTTGGCAGCTTGGCGTCGCTCGCGGCCAATTGCCATGCCAGCGTGAACAAATCCATGGTAGTGCCGGAAACAGTTTTGGTTTGTTTGCTGTCGGCTTTGCCGTAGGTGACGCGGTTGCCGTTGAATTTGGCATCAGCATACACCTTACCGTTGCGCATTTCTTTGTAGTAAGTCGGCTTCAGCGTATTACCCGAAATGGTGCCGGCCGATTCAAAACGGATTTGATACAGCGGCACTTTAATCGTTGATACGATTTTGTAGCTGTTGCCGGTTCGGGTGAAATTCATGGTGGCCGGAATATTCAGATTGCCTGAGTATTGCAAGGTCGCCGATTTCGGCAACTCGGCCGCCATAAGTGTAGGCGCGGCCAAAGCGGTGGCCAATAAAGCGGTAAGGGTAGTGATTTTTTTCATTCTCTCTCCTGATATTAAGCCAGCAATGCAGGTGATTGCGGCTGTGTGTCGGTGTTTAAAACGCGGTTGCCTTGGATGTTCAGACGGCCTGCAATAAAATCGGCCACGGCTTTTGGAAACAATTGATGCTCGACGCTTAACACGCGTGCGGCCACATCATCGGCAGTGTCGTTATCCAAAATCGGCACCACGCCTTGGGCGATAATCGGGCCACAGTCTAATTCGGCAGTCACAAAATGAATGGTACAACCGGCCACGCGGCAACCAGCTTCCAAGGCGCGTTCATGAGTGTGCAAACCGGTAAACGAGGGCAGAATCGACGGATGAATGTTCATCAAACGGCCTTCGTAATGGGCACAAAATTCAGGGGTGAGAATGCGCATAAAGCCGGCCAACACCACTAAATCGGGCTGATAAGCATCAATTTTTGCCATCATAGCTTGGTCGAAAGCCAAACGTGATTCAAATGATTTGTGGTTGAGGCTGTCGGTAGCAATGCCGCGTTCTGCTGCCCAAGCCAAGCCGGCTGCGCTTTCGCTGTTGCTTAATACTGCAGCGATGCGGGCATTGGGGATTTGGGCGTTGACGATGGCCTGCATATTACTGCCACGACCTGAAATCAAAATAACAACGTTTTTCATGACATAGACTTTCTGTATGGGGTTAAATTAAAGCCAATGAGAGATGAGAACAAGCATTTTAGCCTGATTTAACCGGCGTTAAGTTTAAGGTTGATATTGTAAATGATATGGGAAAGGCCGTCTGAAACTTTTTTCAGGCGGCTTTGAAGCTTAAATAAGGGCATTAAAAGCCTGTTTGAATAGCCCGAAAGCCAAATAAAACATCACCAAAGCAATTAGGCTGTCGAGCAGCTGCCATACTTGCTCGCGTCTAAATAGTGGCAACAACAGCCGCGAGCCGAAGCCCAGTCCGCTGAACCATAAACCTGAGGCACTGATGGCGCCGACTAAAAAGAATTGTTTGGCGGTTTGATCCAAGTTGGCTGCGCTGCCACCAATCAATACCACGGTATCGATGTACACATGCGGATTGAGCAAAGTCAGCGCCAGTGTGGTTGCGGCGATTTTCAAGGCAGAAGGGGGAATGTGGTTTTCCGTATCTACCGTGAGATAATTGCCGCCTTGCCATGCGCGTTTGGCACTCATGGCGCCGTAGGCCAATAAAAATAAGCCGCCGGCCAAAGCCAGCGCACCGGATAGTTTCGGGCTGCCGGAGAGTAAGGCCCTTAAGCCAAACACGCCTAAAGTCATCAGCACCACGTCACACAACCAACACAACAGCACCACCAGCCAAACATGCTGGCGCAACAAGCCTTGTTTCAGCACCAATGCATTTTGTGCGCCGATGGCCATAATCAAGCCGGCAGAAATGAGAAAACCGTTAATAAAATGGGACATGATTTTGATATAAACAGGCCGTCTGAACATGTTCAGACGGCCTGTTTGGCATGATAAAGGATTATTGGATTTTTTCGATTTGTACGTCAGGTTGGGCTGGCATGTCTTCCACGCCGCCGACTTTCACCAGCTTCACATCGAAAATCAAGGTTGAGTTCGGGCCGATTTTATCGCCTGCACCTTGTTCGCCATAAGCCAGTTTGGCAGGGATAAAGAAGGTTGCTTCGCCGCCTTCTTTCAACAATTGTACGGCTTCTTGCCAGCCCGGAATCACTTGGTTAACCGGGAAGCTTACCGGTTGGCCGCTGTTTTGTTTGCTGCTGTCGAATACTGTGCCGTCAATCAAGCGGCCTTCGTATTCTACGGTCACCACATCGTCTTTGGTCGGTTTCTTGCCGGTGCCTTCGTTTTTCATCACATATTGCAAGCCTGAAGCAGTGGTTTTCACGCCTTCTTTAGCCGCATTTTCTTTCAGGAAGGCTTCGCCTTTTTCCAGATTGGCTTTGGCATCTTCAGTGCGTTTGGCTTGCGCTTTTTCCTGCTGTTCGGTCAGGAATTTCATCATCACCTCTTGCGCCTGCATTTCATTCATTTTCGGCTCTTTACCGTCATACACGGTTTGCAGAGCTTCGTTGAATACTTTCAGGTCGATGTCGGTGCCTTGGTCTTTCATTTGTTTCAAAGAACGGCCGATGTCCACACCCATTGCGTAGCTGGCTTGTTGCGCCGGTGTGCCGATGGCATCCACGCTGTTTGCTGCACCGGAAGCAGCAGAAGCTGCTGCAGGGGCTGCGCCCGCATCTTTTTTCTCACAAGCAACCAATGACAAGGCGGCGGCCAGAGCCAGCGCGCTGAATTTGAAAGTTTTGTTCATAATGCTGTTTCTTTGAATGAAAAAGGAAAACGTGATTATAGCCCAGAATGCCTGAAAATGAATCAGGCCGTCTGAAAAATTATCGTTGGATTTGTAAAGATGATGGATGGATTTCAGACGGCCTATGCCGTCTGAACACTTATGCCTTGCCTTCCATTTTGTGATGCTCAATGTCGAAACCGCTTTGACGGTAAGCACGGAAGCGTTCGCGTGCTTCGGCCAAATCTTCCAAACTGTTGCCGACAATTTCCAGTACACGCTCGGGCGGTTGTAGCGCGTCTGTCCAAAAATCAGGCGATAGGTTTAAAACGGTAATGTCGGCAGGAAGCGTGGGTAAGGTATGGCCGGTAGCCAGTAAAACCGGTGTTTCAGACGGCATCGTTTCATGGGGTTGCCAAATTTCGTGCGGGATAAAACTTTCCGCATCCTGCTGCCATAAATCGCGGTCGAGACGGGCAATCGCGTCGGCCGAATCCGACCAAACCAATACGCGGCCGCCATAACGAATTGCGCGGGCAGCCAAACGGCAGGCGAAAACGGCAGGTTGGGCGACATGGGTGTAAAAAGTGGCTTTGGGCATGGCAATATCGGGCAAGATTGAATCGTGTTGAATTATAACAAAAGGCCGTCTGAAAATATGCTTTTCAGACGGCCTGATTGATGAATGTAGTTTATTTCACATTACGCAAGTAATTCAACAGCAAAGGAACAGGGCGGCCGGTGGCGCCTTTTTCGCTGCCGGATTTCCATGCCGTGCCCGCGATGTCGAGATGCGCCCATGGGTAATCTTCGGTGAAATGCGACAGGAAAGTGGCGGCGGTAATGGTGCCGGCGCCCGGTGTACCGATGTTCGGCAGGTCGGCAAAGTTGGATTTGAGCTGTTCTTTGTAGGTGTCAAACAGCGGCAGTTGCCATGCTTTGTCGTTGACTTCTTTAGACGAAGCCAGCAGGCTGTCGACTAATTCTTGATTGTTGCCCATCACGCCGCTGACATCGTGACCTAAGGCGATGATGCAGGCGCCGGTGAGGGTTGCCACGTCGATGACGGCTTTCGGCTTGAACTGTTCGGCGTAGGTGAGCGCGTCGCACAAAATCAGACGGCCTTCGGCATCGGTATTCAGCACTTCGATGCTCAAGCCTTTCATGCTGGTAACGATGTCGCCCGGTTTGGTGGCCATGCCCGATGGCATGTTTTCGCAAGTCGGTACAATCGCAATCAGGTTAATCGGCAATTGAAGTTTCACGGCCGCGCAGAAGGTGCCGATGACGGTGGCCGCGCCGCACATGTCGAATTTCATTTCATCCATGTTCAAGCCCGGTTTCAGCGAGATACCGCCTGTGTCGAAGGTGATGCCTTTGCCGACCAACACGATGGGTGCGGCTTCTTTGTCTGCCGCGCCAAAGTAAGAGAGTTCGACCAAATAAGGGTCTTGCACGCTGCCTTTTGCTACCGCCCAAAACGAACCCATATTGGCTTTGATATAGTCTTTTTCGATGATTTTCGCCTGTGCCCCCAATCGCTCTGCTTCAGATTTGGCGGTGGCGGCTAAAAATTCCGGCGTGCATTCGTTTGGCGCGGCATTGCCCAAATCGCGGCACAGGCTTTGGCCGAACACTTGTGCATCGGCTACTTTTACGGCTTGGTTAACTTTTTCAGCATGCTCGGTGTGGAAAGTCGTGTGGGTGAGCTTGGCCGGTTTGGCTTCTTTTTTGTAGCGGTCGAAACGGTAGGCGGCGTTGCCAAATGCTACGGCAAAGGCTTCGGCCACGCGCGGGGCGTTGATTTCGCAAAACGGCATAATATCAACGCTGACTTTCTCTTGCTTCTGCGCCCATTGGGCGGCTTCGGCAGCGGCTTTGTCGAACGTGGCGCGTTCTAAGTCTTTCAGATACACTACGGCGATGGCTTGCAAACCGTTAGTAGCAGGGATTTTGGTTTCGGCAAAAGATTGGCCTTCTTCCAGCGAGCGGAACAGGGCAAGGGCGGTGTCGTTGTTGAGCTGGGCTTCTTCCGTACAAACAAATAACGCTGCGCCTGCCTGATTCGGCTGCAATTTTTCGGCTTTTGTGCTAAATTCCACGTTTATTCTCCTGATTGAATGTGGGTGTTCGGATGTTTCAGACGGCCTGTTGCCGTGTGAAAAAGATGAAATGATTGTACTCCATCATCAGGCCGTCTGAAACCTTATTTCATGATGTCGGCAGGCTGCGCGTTTGTGTTATGGCGTTTCAGACGGCCTGCAAAAAAGACAGCGAGAACCTGCCAACCGGCTTTGTGCCGCCCAGCTTGAAATAGCAATCATATGATTTATCAAAGAAATTTTATTAAAGAATTGTCCTTTACCGCGGTCGGCATTTTTGTGGTGCTGCTGGCGGTATTGGTGTCGACGCAGGCGATTAACCTGCTCGGGCGCGCTGCCGACGGACGGGTCGCGATCGATGCCGTGTTGGCCTTAGTTGGCTTCTGGGTCATCGGCATGACGCCGCTGCTGCTGGTGTTGACGGCGTTTATCAGTACCTTGACGGTGTTGACCCGCTATTGGCGCGACAGTGAAATGTCGGTGTGGCTCTCCAGCGGCTTGGCCTTGAAACAATGGATTAAACCGGTGATGCAGTTTGCCGTGCCGTTTGCCGTGTTGATTGCCGTGATGCAGCTTTGGGTGATGCCGTGGGCAGAATTACGCAGCCGCGAATACGCCGAAATTTTGAAGCAGAAACAAGAGCTTTCTTTAGTCGAAGCGGGTGAGTTCAACGCTTTAGGCAAGCGAAACAACCGCGTTTATTTCGTGGAAACCTTCGACACCGATTCAGGTGTGATGAAAAACCTGTTTTTGCGCGAACAAGACGACAAAGGTAACGACAACATCGTGTTTGCCAAAGAAGGCAATTTTGCGCTGACCGATAATAAACGCACATTAGAATTACGCAACGGCTACCGCTACAGCGGCACACCGGGGCAGGCCGATTACAATCAGGTGTCGTTTGAAAAGCTGAGCCTGATTATCAGCACTACGCCGAAAATCGTTGATCCGGTTTCCCATCGCCGCACCATTCCGACCACGCAATTGATCGGTAGCAACAATCCGCAGCACCAAGCCGAACTCATGTGGCGCGTGTCTTTGCCGATTAGCGTGTTGTTGCTGACCATGCTGGCAGTTCCGCTGTCGTATTTCAATCCGCGCACCGGTCATACTTATAATATATTGATTGCCATCGGTTTATTTCTGATTTATCAAAACGGCCTGACCTTTTTGCGCAACGCGGTGGAAGACGGCAAAATCCATTTCTTCATCGGCCTGATTCCGATGCACGTGTTGATGTTTGCCATTGCCGTGGTGTTGCTGCGTGTGCGCAATATGCCGGCGCAACCGTTTTGGCAAGCCGTGGCGAAAAGCTTGAGTTTGAAAGGCGGAAAATGAATCTGATTTCACGTTATATTATCCGCCAAATGGCCGTGATGGCTTTGTATGCTTTGTTGGCGTTTTTGGCTTTGTACAGTTTTTTTGAAGTGATTGACGAAGTCGGCAACCTTGGCAAAGGCGGCTACGACGGCGCAACAATGGCGCAATATGTGCTGATGCAGATGCCGGCGCGCGCGTATGAACTGATGCCGTTGGCAGTATTAATCGGCGGCTTGATTTCCTTGAGCCAATTGGCGGCGGGCAGTGAATTGACGGTGATGAAAGCCAGCGGCTTGAGCACCAAAAAGCTGTTGATTATTTTGGCGCAATTCGGTTTGATTTTTGCCTTGGCTACTGTGGCCTTGGGCGAATGGGTCGCACCAAAACTCAGCCAACGCGCCGAAAACCTGAAAATCACCGCCATCAACGGCAAGCTTACTGCAGGCGATACTGGTTTATGGCTGAAAGAGAAAAACAACATCATCAACGTGCGCGAAATGTTGCCGGATAAAACCCTGCTGGGTGTTAAAGTGTGGCAGCACAACGAGCAATACGAATTGGCGCAAGCAGGCGAAGCCGAATCGGCGGTGTTGAATGCCGATGGCAGCTGGCAGTTGAAAAATGTGCGCCACAGCGTGATTCACGATGACCGAATTGAAATCAAAACCGCAGCCGAGCAACGCTGGGAAACCGCGCTTAATAGCAAATTGCTGGATGTGCTGTTGGTCGATCCCGATCAAATGTCGGTGTCCGAGCTCACCACCTACATCGCGCATTTGAAAGACAACCATCAGCAAACGCAGAGCTATTCGATTGCTTGGTGGCGGAAAGTGATGTATCCGATCGCCGCCTTAGTGATGGCTTTGGTGGCCTATGCCTTTACCCCGCAAACCACGCGCCACGGCAACATGGGTTTGAAACTGTTCGGCGGTATTTGCTTAGGCTTAGCCTTCCACTTCGCCGGCCGCTTGTTTGGCTTTACCAGCCAGCTTTATGGTGTGCCGCCGTTTTTGGCCGGTGCACTGCCAACCATTATCTTTGCTGTTTGGGCGGTTTACCTGATTCGCAAACAGGAAAAACGTTAAACATTCAAGCAAAAGGCCGTCTGAAACTTAATGTTTCAGACGGCCTTTTAAATTGGTCAAGTTGATTAGCGGAGCCAGCCGCGTATGCGCTCTAATCCGCCAAAATTAATGCAGGCATCGGCATGGGCTTGTGCTTTGGGCTTGGCGCGATACGCTACGCCGATACCGGCGGCTTCCAGCATAGGAATGTCGTTGGCACCGTCGCCCATGGCTAAAGTTTGTGCAGCGGTTAAGCCGAGTTTATCGCGGTATTCTTTTAACAAATTTTGTTTTCTTTGCGCGTCCACCACATCGCCCAAGACTTGGCCGGTGAGTTTGCCATCGATGATTTCCAAAACATTGGCAAACTGGTATTCAAAGCCGAATCGTTGTTGCAGGCGTTCAGTGAAGAAGGTGAAGCCGCCGGAAACCAGCAGGAATTTCACATCGTGTTTTTTGCATTCTGCCAATAAATATTCCGCACCGGGCGACAGTTGCAATACGTTTTCATACACATCGTGTAAAAATTGTTCGTCCAAACCTTTGAGTAGAGCCACGCGGCTGCGTAAAGATTGCTCGAAATCCAGTTCGCCACGCATTGCTCGCTCGGTAATTTCGGCTACTTGTGCTTTCAAGCCGGCACCGGCGGCGATTTCATCAATGCATTCGATGGTAATCAGCGTGGAATCCATATCGCTGACAATCAGTCCCAAATCGTTAAATGCCATATCGGGCAAGACTGCGGCATCGATTTCTTGGCGGTCAAGCTCGGATTTCGCGGCAGCAGGCAGGGTAAAATCTTCGGCTACAGTAAAACGCAAGCTGTGTGGCATGTGTTGTGGTGCAGCGAGATTAAGGTTTTGCAATGCGCTTAAATCGCAGCGTGAAAGATCGGAGTGTTGCAGCACAAGAACGTTTGACATGATGGAGAAATGATTGGGTTGGGAAATCGCGATTATAGCAAAGAAAGAAAAGGCCGTCTGAAACAATCTGTTTCAGACGGCCAATATGTACAGCTTGGATTTGAATAGCTAAATTAAGCAGTCAAAGTGCCTTTGGTCGAAGGCATTTTGCCGCTCATACGCTCATCGTATTCCACTGCCATGCGTAGGGCGCGACCGAAGGCTTTGAACACGGTTTCGGCTTGGTGGTGGGCGTTTTTACCGCGCAGGTTGTCGATGTGCAGTGTCATCATGCTGTGGTTTACCAAGCCGTGAAAAAATTCGCTGAACAAATCGACGTCAAAACGGCCAATCATGGCGCGGGTGAATTCGATGTTGTATTCCAAGCCCGGGCGGCCGGAGAGGTCGAGCACCACGCGGCTTAAGGCTTCGTCTAAAGGAACGTAGGCATGGCCGTAGCGCCGAATACCCATTTTGTTGCCCAAGGCTTGTTTTAAGGCTTGGCCTACGGTGATGCCGATGTCTTCAACGGTGTGGTGGTCGTCGATGTGTAAATCGCCTTTGCACACAATATCCAAGTCAATCAAACCGTGGCGGGCAATTTGGTCGAGCATGTGGTCGAGAAACGGCACGCCGGTGTCGAAACGGCCGATACCGCTGCCATCCAGATTGAGCTGTACGGTAATTTGGGTTTCGCTCGTGTTGCGCGTCACGCTGACATAGCGGCCTTCGGTGGCGATGGGTGCAACATCGTTTTCAGACGGCATACCACCTTGGATGAGAGTTAAGTTAGCAGCTTCTGCCGCTTGTTCCTGCTCTTGCGCTGCGGCTTTTTCTTGGTCTTTGCTGTGGTCGCGGTCAAGCCAGCCTTTGCGCTTGCTCATGCCTTGTTCTAATTTCTGCGCCAAGCTTGGACGGATACCGCGGGCTTTTTCGTCGTCGACTTGTTCTTCCAAGCGGCGTTTGAGTTGGGACAAAGAGGCGGCATTTTCATAACCGCATTGGCGCGCCAGCTTGGTGAGAGAGCCAGCTTCTTCAATCAGTAAATATAGATTGTCTAAATGGCGTTTGGTTTTATTCATGGTGACAAGTCTCGTGTTTAAGCGTAAAGCTTGCGGATAATATTTAAGACGGCATCATTTTGCTCGGGCGAACCGATGGTCACGCGGACGCATTGATCCAAAAGCGGATGGTTGCCATGCAGTTTTTTAATCAGAATGTTGTTCTGCTTTAAGGTTTCAAATAATTCGACCGCATCAGGCACGCGGACGGTAATGAAATTGGCTTTGCTCGGAAAGGCTTTCAGACGGCCTATCGCGGATAATTCGGCAAACATGCGTTCGCGCTCGGTTTTTAATTTTAGCACATTGTCATGAATGATTTCAAAGTGTTGCATGGCAAATTTTGCCGTGGCCAAGCTTAATTGGTTCATATTGTAGGGTGGCAAGACTTTAGCCAATTCATTCATGATGTTTGCGCTGCCGGCCGCATAGCCGATACGGATACCGGCAAAACCGATTTTGCTGACGGTGCGCATCACCACCAAATTATCCACGCTGCCGGCTTGCGGTAGGAAACTGTCGTCGCTAAACGCACCGTAAGCTTCGTCCACTACCACAATGCCTTTTGACGCACGAATCACGGCTTCAACTTCTTTACGTTTAAAACGCACACCGGTCGGATTGTTGGGGTAGGCGATAAAGGTTAGCGCGGGATTGTGTGTGTCAATGGCAGCTAAAACGGCCGGTAAATCAAGCGTGAAATCGTCATTTAATGGCACACCGACATAGTTCATGCCAAATAAAGCCGCGTTTTGTTTATACATCACAAAGCTCGGTTCTACCGCCAGCATGGTTGCACCCGGTTTGGCCAACAGCAGGCTGATGAACTGAATCAATTCGTCGGAGCCATTGCCCAAAGCCACAGATGCTGCTTCAGGGATATCAAAAGCTTCGCGCAAAGCTTCTTGCAGGCCGCTGGCGGCAGGGTTGGGGTAGAGATGCACATCGGCTTGAGCCAGTAGCGCCGTCCATTCGTTTAACAGCTCAGGCGAACCGGCAAACGGGTGATACGGGCTTTCCATCGCATCTAATTTGATAAAATCTTTCGGTAAATCGGCAACGTGATAAGCTGTCATGGCTTTAATGTCGTCGCGAATAAAATCAAGCGCAGGCATGGTGATTCCTATATATAGGGAGATGAGAACATTAGATTTCGCAAAATTTTATTGATAATGCGAATACAACACCGAGTGTTATTAATGCGCCGATACGCGCAAAGAATTGTAATGTAACATAAAAAGCGCATAAAAACAGCTATTTTAGCGACAATATTTTTTCAGACGGCCTATAATGTTCAATAAATAGCTTAAACGGATTCTGAATGAAGGGGGACACAATGAAATGGATACCGTTGTTGATGACGGCAATAGCCCTCAGTGCCTGCCATGCACCCAACCAAAACACACAGCCTAAAAACATTACCGAAAGCCAAACACGCCAACAAACCAATAATCTAGTGGAAAAAGGCATACAAGCTTATGAGCAACATCGCTACGCCGAAGCCATGACATATTTCACCCAAGCATCGGCAGCGGGTCATATGAGTGCACCACGCTACATTGGCATGATGTATTTAAACGGTTACGGCGTGGAAAAAAATGCCCGTCGTGCAGTAGCCGAATTCAGCAAAGCCGCGCAATGGGGCGATGTGACCGGCCAATTCTGGTTGGGTTATTGTTATGAACAAGGCATTGGTGTCGCCCAAAACCGCGAGCAAGCCTTGAAATGGTATGAGCTTTCTGCCCGCCAAGGTGATGCTTATTCTGCCCCTGCTATGACTGCTTTAGGCCGTATGTCGGAAAGCGAAGATTTGCATGAAGCAATTGAATGGTATCAAAAATCTGCCGCAGTCGGCGATAAAGAATCACGCGTCGCATTGAAACGCTTAGATGTAAAACTGTAATGATAGATGAATGCGTATGAAAATATGATGAAAAACACATCAAGTTTTCATAGGTGTTTATGTAAAATATATCATTGTTAATAAAAGGCCGTCTGAATATTAATATTCAGACGGCCTTTTATAGTTGTTTCAAATAGAAATCAGGCAAGGCGACAGCGACCACCTTGTACAAGTAATACATAAGAGCGCAGGCAATATTGTATGGCTATGGTTTTAAATGGCTATGTTATGCGCGGAAATACAAACCTGTCCCATCACGGATGCAACGTATCGGCCAATGATAAACCTGTTGCAGCAAATCTTCGCGCATCACGTCTTGTGGTGTGCCGGTGGCGATGATTTTGCCTTGATTCATTAAAACAATATGTTGTGCGTAATGAGCAGCCAGATTCAAATCGTGCAGCACCATAATGCTGCTGAACGTGTTTTGTTGCTCGCGCAAATATTGCATCAATTTATGCTGGTGACGAATATCGAGATGATTGCAGGGTTCGTCCAAAAGCAACACGGGTGCGTTTTGCAACAGCGCGCGGATGATGTTGGCGCGTTGCTGTTCGCCGCCGGATAAGCGGCTGATGCGCTTGTCGGCTAAATCGATTAAATCGAAATATGCCAATAATTCATCGGTTTGTGCGGCTGTCTGTTTCAGATGGCCTGTGTATGCAAACGCAGATAACGCAATGTATTCGCGCACGGTCATCGGCATGGCGTATTGGCCGTGTTGCCCGACCCATGCCACTCGGCCTTGTTTGATTTGTGGTGTGGCAGGTTGGCCGAAAAGGTTCACTGTGCCGCTGCCGGCTTGGCCGATTAAGGCTTTGAGCAGGGTGGATTTGCCCGCGCCGTTGGGGCCGATGATAGCGGTGTTTTGATTGCATGGGAACGAAAGCGCGTCCACTTCAAGCAGGGTTTTACCGCGAATGGCGACTTGCAGCGACTGAATTTCAAAGGAAGCATTCATCAGCGGCTCCGCAACGGTTTGATAAACAAATACAGGAAAAACGGCCCGCCCAGCAACGCAATGATGATGCCCACCGGCACATCCACCGGATAAGTCAGCCAACGCGCCGCGCCATCAATAACCAACAGGAAAACCGCACCAAACCAAGCCGATAGGGCAATCAGTTTGCTGCGGCTGCCACCAACCGTTTGCGCCAGCACATTCGGAATCATCATGCCCAAAAAGCCGATGATGCCTGCTAATGATACCGCCGCACCGGTCATCAAAGCCGCGCCGATAACAGTTTGCAGCCGCACCGCGCTACCGACACGCCCATACTGACCGCCGTGTCTTCCCCTGTCATCAACACATCCAAACGCTTGCCGCAAAACAGTAAAATCATAAAGCCTGCCGCCATTGTGATTAAGGCGAATAGGGGCGAAGTGAAGCCCGATTCGGCCAAGTTGCCCGACAGCCAAGTGGTTGCGCTGCGTAACACCATGTCGTCTGAAAGAAACAGAAGCAGGCTCACAATCGCAGCGGAAAATGCGCTCAACACAAAACCCATCACCAGCAAGCCCAGCGTGCCGCCGCCGAATAAGCGATGCGCCGCCAAAATCAGCAAACAAACGCCCAACGCACCGAGAAATGCCGCCATCGGCACGCCAATCACACCGCCACCGAATGCCAACACAATAATCACCCCCAAGGCCGCGCCGCCTGATGTACCAATCAGGCTGGGGTCGGCCAAGGGGTTTTCAAATAAAGCCTGCAAAGCCGCGCCGGAAGCTGCCAAACCTGCGCCGACCAGCAAAGCGGTGTAGATGCGCGGCAGACGGATTTGTTGAACGGTTTCGTCCATTTGCAGCGGTGATTGCCATTCGCCGAAGCCTATGCCGCTGCATATATAAATGGCGGCGAGGGTGAGAAGGATATTCAGGATAAGGGTGTGTGGTTTCATGTCGGTAAAGTGTTTCAGACGGCCTTTGGGTTTATTGTTGGGGACATTAATCTTTTAAATTTTAGGCGAAGGTTTCGGGCAGGAACGATTTTGCCCCCTCCCATCCCCTCCCCCGCAGGGCGGGAGAGGGTACGGGTTGCTGTGGGGGTGAGGATTGCTGTGGTTGGGTTGATGGTTTTTGTTTTACTGTTTACCTAAAGGTTGCAGGCCGTCTGAAAGCAAACCGTTTTCAGATGGCCTTGAGCTTATTTACCCAATGCATTCAAACGCTGTACCACTTGCGGTGTATCCAAGCCGTAACGGAACATGTCGTTGGCTTTCCAGAAATAGATTTTGCCGTTTTTAGCGGCGGGCGAGGCGGCGACTTCGGGTTTCACGGCAAAGCCTTTGAGGCCGCCCAGCGTTTGTGCGTGGTGGTCGGCGATGATGATGACATCAGGCTTGGCCGCCAGCCATGCTTCGCGCGTCATTGGTTTCATGCCATCAATGGCCGCTGCGGCGTTGATGCCGCCGGCGCGTTTGATGAGTTCGTCGGCAGCGGTGTTTTTACCGGCGATGATGCGGCCGTCGTAGCTGAAGAGATAGCGTTTGCCGTTGGCCGGCTGCTGCTTCATCTGCGCCTGCCATTTAGTCGCGAGCTGCTCAGCTTGGGTGGTTTTGCCGATGAGTTTGCCTACTGTGCGGATGCTTTGCGGGTAGGTGTTGATGTCGTCAGTCGGCGCAACGTTGACGGCATTCACGCCGGCCTTTTTCAATTGGGCGAAAATACCGGCAGGCTGCGCCATCCATGTGCCAAGTGCGATGTCGGGTTTCACGGCGATAATCGGTTCGGCGCTCAGGTTGCGGTGGATGCCGATGCTGGGTTTGCTTTTTAAGACAGGGTTTTGCACGGTTTGGTCGCGGCCGACTACTTCGTTAATCGAACCGAGTGCCACGACGATGTCGCCGACATCGGGTGTGAGCACCACAATACGTTGGGCGTGGGCAGTGGCGGCGGTAAACAATAATGCGCATAAGCTTAAGGTTTTGAAATTCATATCGGGGTCTTTCTGATTATTGTTTCAGACGGCCTGTTTCCATCTTAAAGGCCGTCTGAATATTAAAATTTCATCTGCAAGGTAGCCGCCACATTGCGGCCGCTTTCGGTGTAGAGGTCGAGCACGTTGGCGGTACTCATGCCGGCCACATCGGCGTGCTGCCAATATTTTTTATTGCCGACGTTGTACACCGTTGCGCCCAATTCGATGTTTTTGCTTGGTTTATACCATGCGCCGATGTCCCACACGCCGTAGCCCGGTGCTTGGAAAATGCTGTCGCTGCTGACGCGGCTGTGTTTTTTCGACCAGCGCAGTTTGGCGTTGGCGCCCCATTTTTCTTGCACATAATCCACGCCCAATACGCCGTTGAGTGGGTAGGCAGTGTTGAGCGGCGTGCCGTCTTTCTGTTCGCCTTTCATCCAAGCCAAGCTGCCGTTGACGCGCCAGTTGTCGGTGAACTTGTGGCTGGCGGCCAGTTCGGCACCGTAGGTTTTGACGTTGTCCAGATTTTGGTATTGATACTGGATAATGCTGCGGCCGTTGACCGTTGCCGTGCCGATTTCAGTGCGGTCGATAAAGTTCTTATAGCGGTTGTAAAACGCAGTGATTTGCGCGCGGGTGCGTTCGTCTCGGTATTTCAAGCCTGCTTCAAAACTATTGGAATATTCGGATTTCAGGTTGTTGTTGGGTAATACAGCATAGCCGTAGGTGGTGTTAGAGAAAGACATGGTGGCGCTGTCAAAAGGCGGTGTGCGGAAACCGCGCGAATAGCTAGCAAAGCCGGTGAACCGTTCGCCCATCGGCACGCTCAAGCGCAGGCTGGGAGCGAAAGTGTGGTCGCTGAAGCTGGTGGCTTGGCCATCGGGATTGGCGTTGAGATAGGCTTGGTCGATGCGGGTGTTGAGTTTGTCTTTTTCATAACGGATGGCAGGGGTCAGCACGACGCCGTTGTCAAAGGTTAAGCTGTCTTGGGCATACAGGCTGAAGGTTTTGCGTGTGCTGTCGGGAAAGGTTTTATTGGGATAAGTGCTGCCGGCGTACACCTTGCTGGTGGCACCGGTTAAGTTATCTACCGTCAGGCTGTCGCGCGGACGGGCGGTTTCGGTGTGTTTGAATTCTGCACCGGCGACAATGGTGTGTTTCACTGCGCCGGTTTGCGCTTCCCATACGCCCTTGCTGTTGATGCCGCGGATGGTTTGATCAAAGCCGTAATCAGAATAACGGGTTGAATCCGCGGTGGTGCGGCCGTTGATGCTGGTCACGCTGGCATTGACGGCATCGTCTTCGGAAGTCAGTTTTTGTTGATACACATTGACTGAAGCTTCTTTCAATGCATTCTCGCCACGGAAACGGTAGCCCAATTCCATGCGCTGACGGCGCACGCGGTCGCGTGCGGTGGCCAGGCTGTTGTCGGTGGTGATGGCCATATTGTTGCGTGTAACGGTGCTGCTACCCAAACTGTTGGCCAGATTGGTGTCGTTGGCGCGGTAGAATTGTTCAAACAAAGCTTCTATGCGGTGGGTTTCGTTACCGATGTTGCCTTTGGCTAAGATATTGTAGCTGTTGTTTTTTTGTGGATTGGTGGCGGTGCGGGAAGTTGAATAGCTTTTATTGCTGCCCATGTTTTCAGTTTCATGGCCTTGACGGCGGGTCAGCATCAGCAAACCTTCGGCATTTTCATGATAACCGGCCATGCTGGCGGTGACACCGTGGCTGCGGTCGCGGCTTTTGTAGCCGTATTTCAGGCCGAAATGGCTGCGTTTGTCAGCATCGACAAAATCAGATGGCGAGTAAGTAGCCATATTCACCACGCCGCCCAAGGCATCGCTACCATATAGCGCGGAATAAGGGCCTTTGACAATATCGACTTGCTTCAAAGTGTCAGGTTCGACCATATCGCGGCCGGAAATCGCGCCGTTGGTGCCGCCGCCGGCATAAGATTCGGGAATACGGATGCCGTCGACCATCATCAGAATGCGGTTGCCGTCGATGCCGCGAATATTCACACCGGCATGGCCGCGGCGGTTGTTGTCCGACGGCACGCTGACACCGGCTTCATACAGCGTGATGTCGTCAAGGTTAGATGCATTCGCTTGATTGAGCGTTTGGCGGGTAATCACGGCCACATTCGGCGCGGCTTTATCAAGCTTCTGTGCGGTGCGGTCGGCGGTGACGGTCACGGTTTCCAGCTCTTGTTGTGCCATTTCGGCAGCATAAAGCGGAGTGGTAAAGAGGGCGGCGATACTGAGAGTTAAGATACGAGGTCTCATGATAATTAATGTGTGTGTTTATTGAATAGAAGTAATTATTATTTACAAAAATTTAAAAAAATGCAAGTTATTATCAATTTTATGTGAATAAAGGCCGTCTGAATGTTCAGACGGCCTTTGGGTTGTTTTAGTCAATTGAATAAAAAGTTATTGATATTAAACTGGATTTTAAGTCGGTAAGCTGTTGGTGATTTCTGTCCATTTGTCTAGCTCGGTTTCGCCTTCTTGGCGGCGGCCGAAAATCTGGATCACGGTGCGGCGGCGGGAATCAAAACCTTCAATGCAGGTCACAAAGCCTTCGCGTACCGGACGGCACACGACCCATGTTTCGACGATTTCATCGTCTTTCAGGTGCATACTGAAGCCTTCTTCTTTGCCATCGAGCACATTCAAATACCCGCGCGCGCGCACAATGTGATGCACTTTGCCGGTTTGAATCTGCACCAAGCCGCGGTTGCCGGCGAAAATCATGATTTCGATACCGGCATCGCGTGCTTGTTCTAAAACCGATTGCCATGCTTCATGGGTGAGCTTTTTCGTCATGCCTTGCGGCGCGTAAGGGTAGGACGCTTGGCGGTCAAGCGCGAAGGTTTCCAAAAGGCCGCTGAAATGATGCACATCTTTGATTTCCAACCAACGCTCTTGAAACGCGGCAATGCGGTTTTCCGGCAAGGGGGCAGGAATCTCCACCGGCGGCAGATCGGCAGTGGCAAATTGCGGTTTGCCCTCGGTTTGGAACTCGGCAATCAAGGCATCCCATGCAGCAATGCGGCTATCATCGCGCATAAACACTTTTTGTAACGCGGTGCCGAATTCATCGTAAAACTGAATCGAGCGCGAAACCTTATCGCCGTTGTGGTTGGTCACCGCCAAAACATGATGCCAACGCGCCGGAAAAATCCGTAAATCGATGCCACCGATATTGAGCGCGATGCCCGAAGTCGGTGCTAAGCTAACATTTTCATACACGCCTTGTTTCTCATGCACGCAGACATCATTACGCACCACGCACTGCACTTCTCCCAAAGAATGAAGCTTGAGCACCACGTCGCGAATGTTGCTGCCCAAATACACGCTTTGAGGCGCATCGGCCATTAATGCGCCTTCGCTAACACCCAAATCCGCCGCACCTTCGCGCGGAAAATACATGCCCTCGCGGGCGGCTTTGTTGGCTTGATATTGTTGCCAGAGGTTACTCATGATGAACTCCTTGTGAGACCTTTGCAAAATCCCTATCTTTGGCACATTTCTTCGTTGTGCGCTGCTCGAAAGCTTGCCTATCTTCGTGATATGTCTTCGCTTTCTACGCTGCTACAACTTTGAACTGTACTCAAATCTAGGGTTTTGCAAAGGTCTCTGTGTTAATTTTCAGACGGCCTGTCGGCGATTCAAAATATAAATGATAATGAATTGTATTTTATTTTTATCAGTATTGCCAAATTTATGATGAAAAACTCACCACCGTGCATTGAATTTTTGCCCACTAAGCCTTATAACAATGAAACAGAAATTATTTGATTGGAAAAAGAAAAAACATGAGCCATACCGTTCATCTGCAATTTGAAGGCATCGACAATACCGTGCTGCAACGCCTGTGCGGCGCGCTCGACGGCAATTTGGAGACCTTGGCCAAGGCTTTGGATATTGAAATCAGTCGCCGTTTTGAACATTTCACTTTTATGGGTGAACTCGCCCACGCAGGCCGTCGCGCGTTGTTGGCTTTGGCCGAAACCGCCGAAAAAGGCGATTTAGACGATCATGTGATTCAGTTGGCTGCAGTGGAAGCCAAAACCGCCGATGAAAAACATGAAGAAAAACACCGCGATCATCAATACTATTTCCGTACCAAACGCGGCAGCATCGGCGGGCGTACGCCACGTCAAAACGGCTATATCCGCGCCTTGCTCAATCACGATGTTGTTTTCGGCTTAGGCCCGGCCGGTACCGGTAAAACCTATTTGGCTGTGGCCGCAGCGGTGGACGCGATGGAAAAACACCAAATCGAGCGCATTGTGTTGGTACGTCCGGCGGTGGAGGCGGGCGAGAAACTTGGCTTCCTACCGGGTGATTTGGCGCAAAAAGTCGATCCTTACCTGCGCCCTTTGTATGACGCGCTGTATGATTTGATGGGCTTTGACAAAGTCACCAAGTTGATGGAAAAAGGCTTGATTGAAATTGCGCCGCTGGCCTATATGCGCGGCCGCACGCTCAATGGCGCATATGTGATTTTAGACGAAGCGCAAAACACCACGCCCGAGCAGATGAAAATGTTCCTGACGCGTATCGGCTTCGGCGCCAAAGCTGTGATTACCGGTGACATCAGCCAAATTGACTTGCCGCGCAATATCAAATCCGGCTTGAAAGACGCACGCGAAAAACTCGCCAACGTGGAAGGTTTGTATTTTCATACATTCACCAGCGAAGACGTGGTGCGCCATCCTTTGGTGCAGAAAATTGTTGAAGCTTATGAAGAAGCGGAAGAGGCTGAAGAGGGCAAACGTGCTGAATAAGTGAGGCTGTGTATTTAAAATAGGTGAAACAACAGGCCGTCTGAAACAATGAACTGTCCCCCAATTCTTGGACAAGTTAATAATCTTTCTCAAACAGCCTGTTCAAGCTGGGTTCTGTAAGCCACAGGACTCAGCTTTTTTAAATTCA
>NZ_PDBT02000109.1:0-5482 GCF_002551535.2 Neisseria sp. N95_16 | reverse complement strand
TTGCGGTTCTCGCCATTGTTTGTGTTTGCCTATATTTCGTTGGAATATAGGGTTAAAATAGGGCTCTTTTGGGCTTATTCAAATTAGGGACACGCCCTAGGATGGGTGTATTTTATATTTCTAAAATAAAAATAAGAATAGCGATAAATCGAAATATTATTTTCATTATTGGAAACCTTAAACCATAAAAAGGCCGTCTGAAAAAATTCTTTTCAGACGGCCTAGCTTTATGTTTTTAATCCATATTGATACGGCACATCCAAATGCTCTCGCAAAGTTGAACCTTCATAATCAGTATGATAAATCCCACGCTCTTTCAAAATCGGCACGACTTTTTCCACAAAATCTTGCACGCCTTTTTGGCTGTCTGGGGCAAGCGAAAAGCCGTCTGTTGCCCCTGCTTTAAACCACTTTTCCATAAAGTCCGCTACGTCTTTTGCCGTGCCGACCACCACAGGGTGGTAGTTAATCACGCCATTGGCAAGGGCTTCTTTGGGCGACATGCCTTGCTTGATAAGTTCTATCGCTCGTGGCGAACGGGGGTCATGCGGGTGCGGTGTCGCTTGATTTTGCAAATGTTTTGGCAAAGGCTCATTCAAATCAAGCCCGTGTAAATTCACGCCAATCATCGCCGATAAATAGCGGATTTGCCCATAAAATTCATCATCACTCATAAAATCAATGAGCTTCATTCGGCGAGCCAACGCTTCTTCGTAAGTATCGCCAATCGTGAACATAAATCCGCTAAACATATTGATGTCGTCAGCGTTTCTGCCGTGCTGTATGGCACTTTGTTTGAGTACATGGCGGTAGGTTCGAGCTTCGTCAATCGTAAACGGATTGGCATACACACCACTGGCAAAACGTCCAGCCAGCTCTATCCCCTCTGGGCTTGGCCCTGCCTGAAAAATCGGCGGTTGCCCCTGTGGTGTCGCTGGAATGGGCAACGCCCCTTTGACTTGGTAATGCTTGCCTTTGTAATGGGCAGGTTTGATTTGGCTCATGTCGGCAAATACGCCTGTGGTTTTGTCGGTGATGTAGGCATTTTCGCCAAAACCGCCCCACAAGGTTTGCACCGCTTCCACCATTTCGTGTGCCATTTCGTAGCGTGTGGTCGTGTCAGGCAGGGGCTTGTCGCCAAAATTGTAGGCGGTCTCTCGTGTGCCTGTGGTTACCGCATTCCAGCCGACACGCCCTTTGCTTAATGTGTCTAGCGTTTTTAATTGACGAGCCAAATTGTAAGTCGTGGAAAAAGTCGCCACCATGCCGATTTTTTTGTGTGGCGTAGGCAACGGCAGAGAACATCACCATCGGTTCAAGCGGAAACGCAGGCGAACGCGTGGCAATGTCTGCACCACCGCCAGCCCCACCAAACGAAGGTGTATCGGCAATAAACAGGGTGTGGATTTTGCCTTGTTCAGCCGTTTTTGCCATTTGGACATAAAAATCAATGTCGGTATAGGCACGCTCGTTGCTGTCGGCAAGTCGCCACGACTGGAACTCACCGCCATAACCTGAAACCAGTTGTAGGGCGAGTTTGATTTGTTTGTTGGAATTATCAAGATAGTCGGTCATTTTGGGTTCTCCCATTAAAAAATATGGGGATATTATAGGATTTTATTTTTAGAAACAGAATGGCGATTTTTGGGAAAGTGATTTTTGGATTTGGAAAGGTGGTTTCGGGTAACTAAAAAACATTTCAATCATACTTGAAATATTGAAATTTCTTGTTATAATTACGCCTATGAATACGATACAAGCAAGCAAACTCTTTGAGAGCCTGTCTTCTCCGATAAGACTGGCGATTTTTCAACAACTTACCGCCGCAGGCAGTACTGGCATGATTGCTGGCGACTTGGCAAAACAGCTTAACCTTGCCCCGAATAATGTGTCTTTTCATCTAAAAAGCCTGTTGCATTCAGGGCTTGTGCGTGTGGTGCAGGAAGGACGGCACATGCGTTATTTTGCCGAGCTGGATTTGATGATGGCATTGACCCATTTTCTGACCCAAAACTGCTGTTCTCAAACAGGCGAATCTTGCCAGTGATTTTCAGGCAGCCTGAAAAATTATTGCCAAATATTTCTATATTTCTTGAAAGATTGGAGTAACTATGAACATTACCATTTATCACAACCCAAACTGCGGTACTTCACGCAATGTGCTGGCACTCATCCGCCACGCTGGTATTGAGCCACAAGTGATTGAATATTTGAAAAATCCGCCAAGTGAAACGACTTTGCGTAATTTAATCAAACGCATGGGCATCACGCCCCGCCAGTTACTTAGGACGAATGTAGTGCCGTATGAAACGCTTGGTTTGCAAAACGAAAAGTTAAGCGATGACGAACTCATTTCCGCCATGCTTCGTGAACCGATTTTAATCAATCGTCCGATTGTGGTGAGCGAAAAAGGCGTGAAATTATGCCGTCCGTCCGAAACAGTTTTGGCATTTTTACCGCCTTTTGCGATCCCGTTTATCAAAGAAGACGGCGAAATTATTAATCATAAGGAGTAAATCATGGGGTTGTTTGAACGTTTTTTAAGCCTTTGGGTGGCGTTGGCGATTGTGCTGGGCGTGGTTTTGGGTGTTTGGTTTCCCAATGTATTTCAATGGGTTGCATCTTTGGAAGTGGCTCATGTGAATTTGCCTGTGGCGATACTGATTTGGCTGATGATTTATCCGATGATGATTCAGATTGATTGGTCGGCAATCAAAGACGTGGGCAAAAAACCAAAGGGCTTATTTTTAACCTTATTTATCAACTGGTTGGTCAAGCCGTTTACGATGGCGGTGTTCGGCTGGTTGTTTTTTCGGGTGTTTTTTGCAGGTTGGGTGGACGCACAGTCGGCACAAGAATACATTGCCGGCATGATTTTGCTGGGTGTGGCACCGTGTACGGCAATGGTGTTTGTGTGGTCGCAACTGGTCAAAGGCGACCCCAATTACACTTTGGTGCAGGTTTCGGTCAATGATTTGATTATGATTGTGGCGTATGCTCCGATTGCAGGCGTATTGCTCGGCGTAAGCGACATAAAAATTCCGTGGAACACCTTGATTTTAAGCACGGTTTTGTATGTGCTGCTGCCCTTGCTGGCAGGCTGGCTTACCCGCTCTTATTTACAAAAATCGGGTAAATCGGTGGCACAATTTTCAGGCAGTCTAAAACCCTTTTCCGTGATGGGTTTGATTTTGACGGTGGTGTTGCTGTTCGCCTTTCAAGCCCAAACCATTATTGCCAATCCCTTGATTATTTTGCTGATTGCTATTCCCCTGCTGGCACAGACTTACGGCATTTTTGCCTTGGCTCACGTTTTGGCAAAATAGCTCAAATTACCACACGAAATTTCCGCCCCTGCTTGCTTAATCGGCACGAGCAATTTTTTTGAATTGGCGGTGGCGGTGGCGATTGCTTTATTTGGTTTAAATTCAGGGGCGGCATTGGCAACGGTGGTGGGTGTGTTGGTTGAAGTGCCTGTGATGTTGTCGCTGGTGTGGTGGATAAACCGAAAATCGCTGGGGAATAAAGGGGTGTAGGTTTTTAGGCTGCCTGAAAATCCAATGCCGTCTTAAAATCACAAACCTTTAAGACGGCATAAAAAACACCGCTTTTATTTTAAAAACGGTGCTTTTGCTTTATTGCCCCTACTGTTTTAGCCAATCTTCCATCAGCTTAATTTCAGGCTCTTGGGCATTGATGATTTGCTTTGCTAAATCTTGCATTGCTTTATCTTTGCCGTATTCTAATTGCACTTTTGCCATATTGACCGCTCCCTTGTGGTGGGGAATCATCGCTTTGGCAAAGGCGACATCAGGGTCGGTCTCATAAATTGCCGTCATCATTTCGCCGTGTGAATTGTCCAAGGCATAGGCTTTGGCGTGTGGGGCGTTGGCGTTTTGGGTGGTCGTGTCTTTGCCATTCAGCCAGCCATTCATCAAGTCAATTTCGGCTTGTTGCCCATCAATAATCGCTTGGGCAAGTTTTCTCATTGTTTCATCTTTACCATATTCAAGCTGTACTTTTGCCATCTCAACTGCTCCGATATGGTGCGGAATCATACCTTTGACAAAAGCGGTATCAGCATCAGCAAGATTGCCCGCTTTGCTCATCTCATCGCCCATCTTGTTCATCATTGCAAGATAGGCTTGGGTATGGGGCGGAGCATTTTGAGTGTCCATCGCCATAGCAGAGTGGTTCATATGGGCGTGGTTCATCTCTGCGTGCCCGTTTTGGTTATTTGGGCTGTCGTGGGTGGTTTGGGTGTGGTTATTGTCGCCTACCATCGAGTGCGTCGGCACAAGCGGTTAAAGTCGCCAAAATAAGGGCAAGGGCAGATAATTGTACGGCACGGTTTTTAAACATTTTCATTACAGTTTTCCTTATCAAAATGGGATTTGGCAAACATTGGGCAAACATAAGTCCGCCCAATGTTTTTAGCTAATCAATTACTTGCAATCACAATCGCCACAAGTGCAGTTTTGACAAATGCACGGCTCGCCATTTTGGCAGTTGCATTTTGGATTGCAATTTTGCCCTGTGCAAGATTGGCAACCGCAGTGGGCGTTTGGGTTTTTGATGATGTCGTTCATAACAATTCTCCAAATTAAAGGTTGATTATCAAAACAAAAACCGTTTTTAAACCACTAAAAACATTGCTTTTTTGTTTTGATGTGTGTATCATAAACCCTAACCTTGCGTTAGGGTCAAGGGTTGTTTTTACTTGATAACATTTTTTTACACACCACTCAATAAGGAGCAACAATGAACATCGGACAAGCGTCTAAATCTACCCAACTTTCCGTCAAACAAATCCGTGATTATGAAAAAGCAGACTTATTAATTAACCCATCACGCAGTGAAGCAGGTTATCGGATTTATAACTCCAATGACATCGCTCGGCTAAAATTCATCGCCAAAGCCCGCAGCGTCGGTTTTTCGTTTGCACAGATTGGCGAGCTTGTGGCACTGCAAGACAATCCACACCGCACAAGTGCTCAGGTCAAAACGCTCACCGTCAGTCATATTGATTTTTATCCAATAAAATCAAAGAATTAAAATCAATGCAACACACCCTGCAAGCGTGGAGCGATGCCTGCGGGGGCGATGACAATCCCGACTGCCCCATCTTAAAAGGCTTGGGCGATTTTTAACCACCATCAAAGCAGATGAATGTCATAGCTTGATAACAGCCTTTTACGATGGCACTTGTGGGCTGGTTGTTTTTTAAGGTGTTTTTTGCTGGCTGGGTAGATGAACAATCGGCAGGCGAGTACATTGCAGGTATGATTTTGCTTGGGGTGGCACCTTGATGCTCTCGCTGGTGTGGTGGATAAACCGAAAATCGCTGGGGAATAAAGGGGTGTAGGTTTTTCAGGCAGCCTTACATTCGCATTTCAAGTGCAACGCTCAAATGCCATTGGCAAGGGCTGCTGAAAACAGATCACCCGGTGTCTCATAGTCCAATGTCTTTCTCGGTCGGCGG
>NZ_PDBT02000108.1:0-5665 GCF_002551535.2 Neisseria sp. N95_16 | reverse complement strand
CTGTTGTGCTTTTCGGTAACAGTAGGTTCCGTTGACGGAATGCCGTCTGATTTCCCGACTGACGGTGGCGGGATGACAACCGATGTTCTGTGCGATTTGGTTTAGGGGTAGGTTGCGGTAATGTCTGGAAATGTAGTATCTTTGGTGTGAGGTCAGTTGTGTGTAGGCCATATTGCAATCTTTCTTGTCAGGAAAGGCAGTATACTACCGCATACTGGCCTTTTCTGTTATTGGAAATTGCACTTGTTAGGCGAATGTAAGGGCCTTTGATGATATTTTCAAACGTTATTCCAGTGTAGAAGGCCGTCTGAAAGCCTTACACAGCCTTGCCATGCGCTTGGGTAAAGTCAAAATATTCGACCCTGCCTGCGGCTCGGGAAATTTTCTGATTATTGCTTATAAAGAATTGCGTAAGCTGGAAATCCAAATTTTCAAGAAGATTAAGGATTTAGACAGTAATGCCATGTTTCACAGCCAAATCCGTCTTGACCAATTCTATGGTATCGAACTTGACGATTTCGCCCACGAAATAGCCATGCTTTCCCTGTGGCTGGCTGAACACCAAATGAATCTGCTTTACGAGCATGAATTGGGCAACAGCCTGCCTACGCTGCCTTTAAAAAGCGGTGGCAACATTAAAGCGGCCAATGCATTGCGTGAAGACTGGGAAAGTTTCTGCCCGCGCGCTAACAGGTCAGAAGACGAAGTTTATATCGTCGGCAATCCGCCGTTTGGTGGCAGCAACAGCCGCGATAAAGGCCAAAACGAAGACATGGATTTGGTGTTTGCAGGCTGGAAAAAATATGGCGTATTGGATTATGTAACCTGCTGGTTTTGGAAGGGCGCGCAATATATTCGAAACAGCCGTGCCAAGCTTGCATTGGTTTCGACCAACTCCATCAGCCAAGGGGAGCAAGTGGCAACATTGTGGCCGTCTGTTTTTGCCTTAGATGTACGTATCGGCTTTGCTTATCAAACGTTTCCGTGGGTCAATAATGCCAAAGCAAAAGCCGCTGTGCATGTGGTGATTATCGGTTTGGTGCCGGAACAACGCTCAGAGGAAGAAACAGGCCGTCTGAATGGCGATGGGCAAGATATGAAACTGTTTAAACTCGTTGATCAAGAATGGCGCGCGCAAAATGTGGCCAATATCAGCCCGTATCTGATTGCAGGCAGCAATCTGGCCGTGGCAGCACGGGAAACGCCTTTGGGCAAAGTTTCCCCAATGGTTTACGGAAACAAACCTGTTGAGGGCGGCAATCTGATTTTGAGCCCTGCCGAAAAAGAAGCCTTGCTTGCTGCTGAACCACAGGCAGAAAAATGGATTAAAAAACTGCTTGGTTCGGAAGAGTTTATCAATGGCCAAGAACGCTGGTGTATTTGGTTGCGCGATATGGATAAGGAAGAGTTGGAAGGCTTACCTGAAAAATATCCTGAAATTGCTAAGCGTGTAGAGAGAGTTCGATCTGTACGGCTGGCAAGTAAAAAAGCAGCAACAGTAAAGAAAGCAGCGATACCACATTTATTTGATGAAATCCGCCATCCAAAATCCGGTAACTACATCCTCGTCCCCCGTGTTTCATCGGAGCGCCGTGAATATGTACCGATGGATTTTTTCAACAGTGATGTGATTTCGACTGATAGTAATCAAATGATTCCCAATGCCACTCTTTATGAATTCGGCATTCTCTGTTCTGCCGCACATAATGATTGGCTGCGGGTTATAGCAGGCCGTCTGAAAAGTGATTATCGCTATTCCGGCACGCTGATTTACAACACCTTCCCGTGGCCTGAAGTTTCTAGCGCACAGCAGGCAAAAATCACCGAATTGGCCGAAGCGGTGTTGGAGGCACGTGATGATTTTCCTGCGCATACACTGGCGCAGCTGTACGATCCTGAAAAAATGCCCGATTCCTTACGCGCCGCACACCGTGCACTGGATGAAGCGGTCGACAGGCTTTACCGTCCGCAACCTTTTCCAGACGGCCTTGAACGGGTGGAATTTTTGTTTGGCCTGTATGAAAAGCTGATTGAGGCAGAAAAAACGGCCGCGAAAAAACACTGAAAAATCGGCCTTAATCTACCGTAATTCACACGATAGGAACAACGTGGCGGTTCGTCTCTGCCGACATAAAAGGAAAACAACATGACTGTCTCACTTCTAAACGTCCAATACGCGCAAACGGGCGCGAGTACGCAGCAAAATAATATGGGTATGCGCGAAATGCAGGCCAAAGCATTTGCCAAACGTGATGCGCAATATCTGTTGCTCAAAGCGCCGCCCGCATCGGGTAAATCGCGTGCGCTGATGTTTTTGGCTTTGGACAAACTCATCAATCAAGGCATCAAAAAAGCGATTATTGCCGTGCCTGAAATGTCTATCGGTGGCTCTTTTGCCGATACGGATTTAAGTGCACACGGTTTTTTGGCCGATTGGCGCGTCAAACCTGAAAACAATCTCTGCACCGGCGGCGGTGCGGAAAGCGATAAAGGCAAGGTGGATGCGTTCAAACGCTTTATGGCCGGAGACGATGATGTATTGGTTTGCACCCATGCTACGTTCCGTTTTGCTTTTGATGCCTTGAATGATGTAACAGCGTTTGATGATGTGTTGGTGGCGGTGGATGAATTCCATCATGTATCGGCGGAGGAAAGCAACCGTTTGGGCGCTGTGTTGGATAAATTGATGGCTGAATCGTCGGCGCATATTGTGGCGATGACCGGTTCTTATTTCCGTGGCGATACCGTGCCGATTCTTACTGAAGAGGCCGAGGCGAAATTTGAAAAAGTAACCTATACCTACTATGAACAGCTCAACGGCTATCAATATTTGAAATCATTGGGCTTAGGCTATCATTTCTATCAGGGGCGGTATATGGATGCCCTTAAGGAAGTGTTGGATTCTACGAAGAAAACGATTATCCATATTCCGAATGTGAATTCGGGCGAAGCTGCTGTGGATAAATATGAGGCGGTTGACCATATTATTAGCGTGCTGGGCGAATTTGTGGGCAAAGACCGCGATACCGGCATCATTACGGTACAAACTTCAGACGGCCGCTTGCTGAAATTAGCTGATTTGGTAGATGACCGCAAAATGTCTGACCGTGCTTTGATACAGGATTATCTGCGGCGTGCCAAAAATCGTGATGATGTGGATATTATCGTTGCTTTGGGCATGGCGAAAGAAGGTTTCGATTGGCCGTTTTGCGAGCACGTGTTGACCATCGGTTACCGCAGTTCGATGACGGAAGTGGTGCAAATTATTGGCCGTGCCACCCGTGATTGTGAAGGCAAAAGTCATGCACAATTTACCAACTTAATTGCCCAGCCCGATGCGGCCGATGAAGATGTGAAAGCATCGGTAAACAATCTTTTGAAAGCCATTACGCTTTCGTTGCTGATGGAGCAAGTGTTAGCGCCCAATATTACTTTCCGCCGCCGCTCCGATATGGTTGAAGGTGAAATTCTGCCGGTCGGTACGGTGATGGTGGATGATACTGCTGTATCGGTTTCCAAAAAGGTAGTGGATATTTTAAATAGTGACGGTACCGATATCATTGCCACGCTTACGCAAAATACAGAGGCAGCCAAAAGTTATGTCAATCAAAATGCGCCTGCACAAACGGTAAATGAAGTGCTGCTGCCTCAAATTGTGGCTAAGCGTTATCCTGATGCCACTGAAGAAGAGCAGGAACAGATTGTACAAGGTGTTTTGACCATTATGGTGGCCAATGGCAGCGGTGGTTTGGTAGCAGGCGACAGCTTGCCGGATGATGCACAAGTTGAAAATGAAGGCCGTTTTGTGCAAATCGGAAATCTGTTTGTGGATATGGAAACCTTAAGCGATGAAGAAAAAAGCCGTCTGAAACCGGAGGAAATCATTGCCGAGCGTAATCTTCCGGCAGGTGCACAAGTGCAAAATAAACATTCGGGTGAAATCAAAGCCCTGAATAATCAGTTTATTAAGCTTGGCGAAAAATTTGTGAATGTGGATAAGCTCAATATTGATTTGATTCGGGAAGTTAATCCTTTTCAGCAGGCATATGAAGTGCTTTCGAAAAATGTCGACAGTGAATTGCTGAAAGCTATTCAAAACCATGTGCAGGCCAGCCGTATCCAAATGAGCGAAGAGGAAGCAGTGATGTTGTGGCCGCGCATTCAAGAATTTGTGCAGACACATAATGGGCGGCATCCTTCATTGGAAGCGGAAGATGTGTTGGAAAAACGTATGGCTGAAGCTTTAGCTTATATCCGCAATAAAAAAGCACAACGATTGGCAGGAGGTGAGTGATGGAATTAAGCGGAATGCGCCTCCGCCATGCACCACGCAGCTTGAAGGATATTTTTGATAATGATGAATTGGGTTTGCTGAAGGATGTGAAAGCGGTACAAAAAGCGGCTACCAATCATCAGCTTTTGCATTCGCTTTATAGCGAAATTGCTGATTTTTTCAGACGGCATGGCAAACTTCCTGATACGCAGGGAGCACTTGATGAAAAACGTTTGGCCAGAAAATGGCAGGCAGCTTTGGATAATAAGGAACACAGGGAAATTCTACTGGCAGGAGATGAATTGAATTTAATCTCTGAGAAGCCATCTGATGAAACTGTGGTGCAGCAAGCAGCCATGCAAGTACAAAGTTTAGATGATATTTTCGCTAACGATACATTGGGTTTGCTCGATACCGGCAATACCGAAATTTTTCATATCCGCCACGTGCGTGATAACAGCAGTAAACCCTATGCAGGGGAAGAAACTGCTCAACGGCGGCCATGTAAAGATTTTTGGCGGTTTGAAGCATGGTTCAAACAAATACATGCTGCGCTTCAAAACGGCACGGCACACATGGAACGGCTGAAAACGGAAACCTTTTTGCAACCGGGTGATGCGTTTTTATTGGGTGGTGTGTTGTGTTATATCGCAGGTTATGCGGAGACAGAAGCACGACAAAGTCCGCGTACTAACCTGCGTTTAAGAGTGGTTTATGAAAATGGCACTGAAACCGATATTCTTACCCGTTCTCTGGCGCGTGCAGTGTATAAAGATGAAAACGGACGTAAAATCATATTGCATGAAACAATCGAATTTTCAGACGGCCTGGAATCATCATCTAAAGAAGATTTAATAACAGGCTATTTGTATGTATTGAAAGCTATTTCACCGAAACCTGAGCTTGCACGGTTTAAAAATTTGTACAAAATCGGTTTTACCACGGGTACGGTGGAAGATAGGATTGCAAATGCTGAAAACGACATTGCTTTTTTAGAAAGCCCAGTCCGACCGGTATTGAGTTTTGAGTGCCGTAATATCAATCCGCATACCTTTGAGCGGCTGATTCATGCATTTTTTGCCGGCCAAAGATTAAACCTTAAGCTGGTTGGAAAGGATGGCAAGCAATACACCCCTTCTGAATGGTTTGATGTCGATTTAGATGTGATTGAACAAGCGGCTGATTTAATTGTACGTGGTGAAATCAGCCGTTATCGTATGGATAATACGGTTGGAAAGATAGTGTTAAAAGAATCATCGATAGTTTGAAACAAGGCCGTCTGAAACAATATTGTTTCAGACGGCCTTATATATTGCGCTTCATCAGGGGCGTATTTTTTTAATTCATGTAAAGCCCCTTAACTTAGCCAGTGAAGGGGCTTTAATCATGTTT
>NZ_PDBT02000107.1:0-5684 GCF_002551535.2 Neisseria sp. N95_16 | reverse complement strand
CTGTTGTGCTTTTCGGTAACAGTAGGTTCCGTTGACGGAATGCCGTCTGATTTCCCGACTGACGGTGGCGGGATGACAACCGATGTTCTGTGCGATTTGGTTTAGGGGTAGGTTGCGGTAATGTCTGGAAATGTAGTATCTTTGGTGTGAGGTCAGTTGTGTGTAGGTCATATTGCAATCTTTCTTGTCAGAAAAGGCAGTATACTACCGCATACTGGCCTTTTCTGTTATTGGAAATTGCACTTGTTAGGCGAATGTAAGGCCGTCTGAAAATTTTCAGACGGCCTTTTTCAAATATATCCAATATTATCCATTCCAAAATGACACAATCCCCATTAAAACGCCTGCACCAAACTTGACACATAAAAGCAATTTATAAGATAATCGCAAAATTGTTTCCGGTCTTTTACCCAGAGAAAAGACCCCTATCCGGCACCAAGCCGACTTGTTAGGAGGTGATGTTCACATCACGGCGCGTATCCCGCCAGCTTGTTTTAAGCACCAGCGATACAAACAAAACCCTATTGATAAGGCCGTCTGAACCCAAATCAAATCTTTTCAGACTGCCATAAACTTAAAGAATTTTGAAGGAAATAAAATGCCTGCAATCCGTGTAAAAGAGAATGAACCATTTGAAGTTGCCATGCGTCGTTTCAAACGCGCCGTAGAAAAAACCGGTCTGTTGACTGAACTGCGTGCCCGTGAAGCTTACGAAAAACCAACTACCGAACGCAAACGCAAAAAAGCAGCTGCTGCCAAACGCTTGCAAAAACGCCTGCGCAGCCAACAACTGCCTCCTAAAATGTACTAATACGGGCGCAATCCTGTATTGAGCAAGACACACCGTAAGGCCGAATGCCCTACGGTGTTTTTGCCTTTATAAATTCATTATAATGCTGTCATTACCTAGGTCGTCTGCAACCCCACGGAGTCCATCATGAGCCTGAAAACCCAGCTTACCGAAGACATGAAAACCGCGATGAAAGCCAAAGACCAATTGTCTTTAAGCACCATCCGCCTGATTAATGCCGCTGTCAAACAATACGAAGTCGATGAACGCGTCGAAGCCGATGATGAAAAAGTCATCGCCATTCTGACCAAAATGGTCAAACAGCGTAAAGACAGCGCCAAAATCTACGCCGAAGCCGACCGCTACGATTTGGCACAAAAAGAAATCGACGAAATCGAAGTACTCAACCGCTATCTGCCGCAAATGATGAGCGAAGAAGAAATCAAAACTGCCGTCGATACCGTCATTACCATGACCGGCGCCACCGGCATGGCTGATATGGGCAAAGTGATGAGCGTATTGAAAACCCAGCTTGCCGGTAAAGCCGATATGGGCGAAGTCAATAAAATCCTAAAAGCCGCCCTAACCGCTGAATAAAGACCAAAGGCCGTCTGAATTTTTTCAGACGGCCTATCTCCCTGTTATTAAACGCATGAATCGCCCTAATCCATGATTCCTTCCGATTTCATAGACGAACTTCTCGCCAAAGTCGATATCGTAGATATTATCGACGAACAGGTACCGCTGAAAAAAGGCGGCGCCAACTATATGGCGTGTTGTCCGTTTCACAAAGAAAAATCGCCGTCGTTTTCGGTGAGCCCGAGCAAGCAGTTTTACCACTGTTTCGGTTGCGGGGCGCACGGTTCGGCCATCGGTTTTATCATGGAATATCAGGGTTTGTCGTTTACCGAAGCAGTGCAGTATCTGGCCGACCGTGTGGGCATGACCGTGCCGAAAGTGCGCGGGCAAAACGACAATCCCGAAGTGCGTGCCGAGCGCAAGAAAAAGCAGCAAACCCTAGAAGAAACCACCGCTTCCGCCGCTTCGTTTTATGCGCAACAGCTTAAATTTCAAAAACCGGCGCAGGATTATTTGGCCGGACGCGGCTTGAGTGCAGAAATCATCGCCCACTACGGCTTAGGCTACGCGCCCGACGGTTGGCAGCCATTGGCGCAAGTGTTCCAGCCCTACCCCAATACCGCTTTGGTCGACAGCGGCATGGTCATCGACAACGAAGGCAAGCATTACGACCGTTTCCGCCACCGCATTATGTTTCCGATTCGCGACCAACGCGGTCAGGTTATCGGCTTCGGTGGGCGCGTGTTGGACGATTCCAAACCGAAATACCTCAACTCGCCCGATACGCCTTTGTTTGACAAAGGCCGCAACCTTTATGGTTTATACGAAGGCCGTGCGGCGATTAAAGAAGCCGGTCGAATCTTAGTCGTCGAAGGCTATATGGACGTGGTCGCCTTAGCGCAATTTGGCATCGGCTATGGCGTAGCCTCGCTCGGCACCTCCACCACCGCCGACCATGTCAAAATCTTGATGCGGCAGGCTGACAGCATTTATTTCTGCTTCGACGGCGATGCTGCCGGTAAAAAAGCCGCGTGGCGCGCGCTGGAAAATGCCCTGCCACAATTAAAAGACAATAAATCGCTGCATTTTCTGTTTCTGCCCGAAGAACACGACCCCGACAGCTACATCCGCGCGTTTGGCAAAACCCAATTTGAAGATGCCCTGCTCAATCAAAGCAAACCTTTGTCGGAATATTTTTGGCAACACCTTTCAGACGGCCTCAACCTGAATACGCAGGAAGGCAAAGCGGAATTGGTGAAAACCGCCTCACCGCTGTTGGCGCAAATCACCGCCCCCGCGCTGAACTTTTTATTGAAACAGACACTCAGTGAATTGGTCGGCATCGATCCGGCCAATCTGGCGCAGCTGCTCGGCCAAGAAGCACCCAAGCGTCATGTGAAGCAAAAAAGCTACAAACTGCCGCAGGAAACTTTCAAGCAGCCGGTGATGCTCACTTTGGTGCAGCGGCAAATCCGCAGCCTCTTGATAAATCCGAATTGGGCTGCATATATAGACTTGCCCGAATACCTCGCGCTGGAGGGCGATTTTGCCTGCTTAGCCAATCTGGCCGAAACCATCAAAAGCTTTGCCCAGCCCCCCAGCAGCGCGCAGATTTTGGAGCATATGCGTGGCTCGCCCTATGAAGCCGCGTTGAACCAAATCTTCCAATCAACCCGCCATACCGATGACGAAGTGGCGGAAGACAACGAAGAAGCCTACCAAGCCGAATGCGAGAATTTCAAAATCGGCATGAAAAAGCTATTAAATGAGTTAAAATACAGCCAAATTGAATCACTCAAACAAAAAAGCCTGCAAAGTGGTTTGAATGATTATGAAAAGAAATTTTTGGTATCGTTATTGATGTCGAAAGCAAATTAACTCTGAATTCCTTCTTAGGCCGTCTGAAAACATTGTCCCATGCTGCGAACCAATAAGCGCAGAACACCCGTTTTCTTAAAGTTTCAGACGGCCTCAGCGTCAATATCCCGATGATATGCGCTGCTTCGCCCTCAGGTGCCGGCCTTGCGGCAAACCGTTGGCATTTTTCACTAAACAACGAGATATCTATGTCTAAAAATCACGAAGAATACCAAGATCAAGATGATAACCGTCCGTTAACCGTAGAAGAGCAACGTACTCGTCTGCGACAGCTCATCATCATGGGTAAAGAGCGCGGCTACATTACCTATGCGGAAATCAACGATGCCCTGCCGGACGATATGTCTGATGCCGACCAAATCGACAACATCGTCAACATGATTACCGGCTTGGGCATCCAAGTTACCGAACAAGCACCTGATGCCGAAGACATTCTGCTCAGCGACAATGCCGCTACCATTACCGATGATGATGCCGTTGAAGAAGCCGAAGCGGCACTCTCCAGCGCAGATTCCGAGTTCGGTCGCACCACCGACCCTGTGCGTATGTACATGCGTGAAATGGGGCAGGTTGACCTGCTGACACGCGAAGACGAAATCATCATCGCCAAAAAAATCGAAAATGCGTTTAAAAACATGGTTCAAGCCATTTCTGCCTGCCCGGGTTCGGTCGCAGAAATCTTGGCCTTGATTGACCAAATCCGCAACGAAGAAATCCGCGTCGATGAAGTAGTTGAAGCCATTATCGACCCGAATGAAGTCTTGCTGAACGAATTGGGCTTGGGTCATTTGGAAAGCAATGCTTCTGACGACACCACAAACAACGATGATGATGAAGACAGCGATGACGATGAAGAAGACGACAGCGACGATGATAGCGCAGCCGATGCCGAAAGCATGACCGCTGCCAATTTGGAAGAGCTGAAACAAAAAGTCTTGGAGCATTTCGCCCAAATCGAAGCCGATTACGCCGAAATGACCGCGCAATTGGCCAAGCATCACAGCCAGCATCCGGCTTATTTAACCCATCGCGATGCCATCGCCAACAAATTGTTGGAAGTGCGCTTCTCGACCCGTCAAATCGAAAACCTGAGCAACAACCTGCGTGGCCGTGTTGACCAAATCCGTAAGCTCGAGCGCGAAATCCGCGACATCTGCTTAGACCGCGTACACATGGATCGCGAATACTTCATCAACAACTTCCTGCCGAATATCACCGACTTGAATTGGGTAGAAGAAGAAGTCGCCAAAGGCCGCGTATGGAGCGATGCACTCGACCGCTTCCGCCATGCCATCATCGAGAAACAAACTGCGCTTTCCGATATGCAGAAAGAAACGCAAATCTCGATTGAAGAATTGAAAGAAATCAATAAAAACATGGTTGCCAGCGAGCGCGAAACCGCTGCAGCCAAGCAGGAAATGATTCAGGCCAACTTGCGTTTGGTGATTTCGATTGCCAAGAAATACACCAACCGTGGCTTGCAATTCCTTGATTTGATTCAAGAAGGCAACATCGGCCTGATGAAAGCCGTGGATAAATTCGAATACCGTCGCGGCTACAAATTCTCGACCTACGCCACTTGGTGGATTCGTCAGGCGATTACCCGCTCGATTGCCGACCAAGCGCGCACCATCCGCATTCCGGTGCACATGATTGAAACCATCAACAAGATGAACCGCATTTCGCGCCAATATCTGCAAGAAACCGGTGAAGAACCGGATTCAGCCAAATTGGCCGAGCTGATGGAAATGCCGGAAGACAAAATCCGCAAAATTATGAAAATCGCCAAAGAGCCGATTTCGATGGAAACCCCAATCGGCGACGATGATGATTCACACTTGGGCGATTTCATCGAAGATGCCAACAACGTGGCACCAGCCGATGCGGCCATGTATTCCAGCCTGCACGAAGTGACCAAAGAAGTGCTGGAAAGCCTGACCCCACGTGAAGCCAAAGTGTTGCGTATGCGCTTCGGTATCGACATGAACACCGACCACACGCTGGAAGAAGTAGGCAAACAATTTGACGTCACGCGCGAGCGTATCCGCCAAATCGAAGCCAAAGCCCTGCGCAAACTGCGTCACCCAACCCGCAGCGACCGCTTGAAGAGCTTCTTAGACAGCGAAGACAACAAGCAATAATGCTTGAATTGAAAAGCCGCAGATGAGCATCATCTGCGGCTTTTTTAGCATAGATAAAAGGCCCTTACATTCGCCTAACAAGTGCAATTTCCAATAACAGAAAAGGCCAGTATGCGGTAGTATACTGCCTTTCCTGACAAGAAAGATTGCAATATGGCCTACACACAACTGACCTCACACCAAAGATACTACATTTCCAGACATTACCGCAACCTACCCCTAAACCAAATCGCACAGAACATCGGTTGTCATCCCGCCACCGTCAGTCGGGAAATCAGACGGCATTCCGTCAACGG
>NZ_PDBT02000106.1:0-5722 GCF_002551535.2 Neisseria sp. N95_16 | reverse complement strand
ACGGAGTTTAGGTTTAACCACCGGCATGAAGATTTAGGTAAAATATTAATGAAGATGCTTCGAAATAACCCAATTTAATATTTTTGCTTCCTAAGCCCCTAATTATTTTTAATTATTTTTAATTATTTTTAATATATAAGTTTTCCAAAATATTGCACCGCTTTAACATATTTTCCCAAATCCGCGATTTATCTATACATACCAAATGCAAGAAAGAATTTATAATAGTAAACAACAAAGCCTTTTAAAGGCATCGTTAAATATAACAATATTGATAGTCACTTACTTATGAAAACCAGACAATCCGGCTTTAATTTAATCGAACTTTTAATTGTAATTGTGATTTTGGCCTTACTTGCCACCATCGCCATGCCTTCATTCCAATCATTTATCCGCAATACTCGCTTGGCTAATGTGCGCAGCGAGCTGGCGGAAAATGCAAAAAATTTAGAGCGTTATTACACGCAAAAGGGAACTTTTGCCTGTATTGAGCCAAGCTTTTTGACCCATAAAAATAAATATTTTGATATTAGCTTTAAAGATCATAAGCCCTCCACCTGTTGCGACTCTGATGATAATACTTGCGAAGATGAGCAGGATATCAATCCTTCTCATTCCGGTTTCATCCTAGAAGCGAAACCTAATAAAGAAACCAATCCCAACGAAACCTGTTCTATCTATTACGACGATAGTGGTATTTTTTGGGCAGTCAACAGTAAAAGAAATGAAGTTTGTCCAGGTTATGAAGAAGCCTACCCCAATGAAGAAGTAAAAGATTAAATCCACCTCATCCTGATTTACACCCCAATTAAAATCGCATAATATATTCACTTAAGTAAACATTTTACCAGTGATTATATTATGCGATTTTCACAATCCGGCTTTTCCTTGATTCAGCTTTTAATCGTTATTGTCATGTTGGGCATCTTGGCCGCTATCGCCTATCCTGCTTATCAAATCTATATTAAAAAAGCAGATTTACGCGCTGCACATGCTGCGCTGGTGCAAAACGGGCAATTTATGGAACGCTTTTACCAGCAGAAAGGCTCGTTCAAGCAAACTTCAACGACTTGGCCTGCCTTACCTATTACGGCTACCGACAAATTCTGCATCCGCCCCAACAACAATGCCAAGGGCGCACACGACAATAAATTTACGCTGAAAGCCGTTGCGTTCAATAGCCAAAACGAACCACGCGTATTGAAAATCGATGAATCGTTAACGACGTTTATCTGCGAAACCTCCGCCAGTTCATGCGACAATGATGATGCGTTTTTTAAAGGCACAGATAAAGAATGCAGCATTTATCAACCTTGAAATTCAATAAAAAGGCCGTCTGAAACCCTAATTGCTTCAGACGGCCTTTATCATATAATTAATCGCTTATTCTTCTTTGGCTTTCACGGCCATCAAAGTATGCAGGCGGCGGTTATCCGCGCGGGCGACAGTAAATTGCAGTGGCCCGATGACCACTTTCTCACCGCGCACCGGCAAATAGCCGAATTCTTGAATCACTAAGCCGCCGATGGTATCGACTTCTTCATTGCTGTAATCGGTGCCGAAAAACTCGTTGATGTCTTCGATTTCAGTCACAGCGTGAATGCGCCAGCGTTCGGCCGATACGGCAAAAATATTGTCGGCGCTTTCGTCTTCGTCAAACTCATCTTCAATATCGCCGACGATTTGCTCGATGATGTCTTCAAAGGTGACCAAGCCGGATGTGCCGCCGTATTCGTCAATCACAATTGCCATGTGGTTGCGCTGCTCACGGAATTCTTTCAATAAGGTATTCAGCGACTTACCTTCAGGCACGAACACGGCCGGTCGCAAGATAGATTGTAGATTGAATTGCTCGGCGTTGAACATGTATTTCAACAAATCTTTGGCATGCAAAATACCTAATACTTGGTCTTTGTCTTCACCAATCACCGGAAAGCGGGAATGCGCGGTTTCGATGATGTAGGCGACAATGCGCTCAAGGCTGTCGTTTTCCTTAATCACGTTCATTTGGCTGCGCGAAATCATCGCATCACGCACTTCCAATTCGGTAAAATCCAATACTTTTTCCAAGCGGGCAAAGGTATCGGCATCAAATACTTCTTGCGCATGCGCCTGACGCAGCAGGCTGATGACATCTTCGGCGGAATCAGGTTCACCGGTCAAACGGGAAACCAAACGTTCAAAAAAATTAGGTTTCGACTGCGTGTCGTCCATATTAATGTTCGTCCTCTTGATAAGGGTTGGGATAACCTGCGGCCTGCATCAGGCGGATTTCGGTGGCTTCCATGAGTTCAGCTTCATGGTCTTCGATATGATCGTAGCCCATTAAATGCAAAGTGCCGTGCATAGTAAGATGAGCAAAGTGCTGCTCGGGCGTTTTACCCTGCTCTTTTGCTTCTTTCAGCACCACTTGCGGGCAGATAATCAAGTCGCCATAGAGGCCGTCTGAAAACTGATGCGGCATAATTTCACCTTCGTTTAAGGCAAAGCTCAATACATTGGTGGCGTAATCTTTGCCACGGTAATCGCGGTTGTAAGCACGGGCTTCTTCTTCATCGAGCAAAATCAGGCTGATTTCGGCGTGGCGGTATTTGTCTTTCAATGCGGCAAAAGCCCAGCGGTAAAAATCGTGTTCAGACGGCACCGAATCGGCGGAAGAAGCGTTGTCAAAGTTTAAATGAAAACGTTGACGTTGTAATGACAGAAAAGGATATTTTTTGGCGCGTTTCATGTAAATCGAGATTTTAGAGGGATAAAGCGGATTGCACCCACAATATAACATGAAGCGTTTGCGGATGAAATCTTCTTCACACCGAAGCGCCATGCCAAGCGCTTAATGATGTGGTATTCGCGGCAAAATTTCCTGTCTGAGACGCTTATTCTACCTTTCAGACGGCCATCAGAAAGCGGTCATGATAGAAAGTTTGTGTTAAACTTCTACCCATTCCGACTTTGACGAAACAAGCTTATGAACCCGAAAAAACTTGTGATTGCCAGCCGCGAAAGCCTGTTGGCCATGTGGCAGGCCAAACATATTCAAGGCCGTCTGAAAGCCCTTTATCCCGACTGCGACGTGCAAATCTTAGGCATGACCACGCGCGGCGACCAGATTTTAGATAAAACCCTTTCCAAAATCGGCGGTAAGGGACTGTTTATCAAAGAATTGGAACAAGCCCTGCAAGACGGCCGCGCTGATTTGGCGGTACATTCGATTAAAGATGTGCCGATGGATTTGCCGGAAGGTTTCGCGCTGGCTGCGATTGGCGAACGCGCCAATCCGTTTGACGCGTTTGTGTCCAACCAATACGAACGCTTGGAAGACTTGCCCAAAGGCGCGGTAGTCGGCACGGCCAGCCTGCGCCGCGAAGCACAATTGCGCGCACGCTATCCGCACTTGGTGATTAAACCTTTGCGCGGTAACCTGCAAACCCGTTTGGGCAAACTTGATAACGGTGAATACGATGCGATTATTCTTGCCGCCGCCGGTTTGCAGCGTTTGGGCTTGGACGACCGCATTCGTCTGATTATTTCCGATACCGTCAGCCTGCCTGCCGCCGGACAAGGTGCGTTGGGCATTGAAATCGCCGCCCACCGCGAAGACTTGCTGGAAGTATTGAAACCGCTCAACCACGATATTACCCACGCCTGCGTTACCGCCGAACGTGCCTTAGCCCGTGCTTTGGGCGGCAGCTGCCAAGTGCCGCTGGCCGCATATTGCACCGAAGAAAATGGCTTGCTGACCCTGCGCGGCTTGGTCGGCCATCCTGACGGCTCCACCATTCTTGAAGCCGATGCCCAAGCGCCGTCAGAATACGCCGATTCATTAGGCCGCGCAGTGGCCAAACGCTTGGCCGATGATGGTGCAATGGAATTGATTGAAGCTGTTTTGAAAGAATCTGCGTAAACTGTTTATTGGTTTAAATAGTTAGACAGGCCGTCTGAAAACATACGTTTCAGACGGCCTTTTTGCTATTAAAATACTAGTTAGCAACTCGTGCGAGTTTTTCCTATTTATTGATCGCAATATAAATTGAAAATAGGCATTAAAAAAAGACGATAGATGTTGCTTTTCTATCGTCTTTAATATCTTATATTCAGTTCGACAAACTGGGATTTAATTATTTATCAATTCTTGCAGTTCATTGACAAAACGGCAGATATGAAATCCATCACACACTGCATGATGCACTTGGATGGCGAGAGGAAGTATGATTTTTTCATCATCTCTGTAATATTTCCCCATCGTAAAAATAGGAATCAAATAATCATATCCTTTCTGCAAATTCAGATTAAAGCTATCGAAGGTTGACCATGGTATCATCGATACATTAAAAACATTTTCTGGTATATCTGGTTTTCCTATCATTCCATAATTGCTTCCATACCTTTGCATATCATTCGCATACGCCATAGAAAATGCTTCAAAATCTGGTATGTATGGTGTCCAAAGGTTGGAAAATGTCTCTGTGTCCTCATGGAATATGGTATAGCTGGGTATCATCTCGTCATATATTCCCAGTTCACCCTCCTGATTAATTGCCGTTCTAAACTCTGAATGACGGTTTACAATCGTTGCAAGATAATAAAGCATCGCAGGGTATAATTTCATTCGTTTCTTTTTTATTTGTGTAATATCCAATTTAACAGTCATACTGTATGTGCAAGGTATATTCGTAAAGTAATGTTCAAAATACTCATTTCGTTTCCAACTATTTTTATCAATTTTTTCAAAAAACATTTTTGCGTCCTCCCAAATTCAAATTTATTCTATTATATCATATATACCCATGTCACGTAAAGCTATAACAGAAAATATTACAATCTTGTAATTACTGTATTTCTATTCATCTTAACTTTGCCTTTTCTTCTGATGTATTCTTCAATATCAAACACATTCTTTTTATCATAATCTTCCAAAATAACGCGCAAATATTTTAATAAAAACACACCATGAACAAACACATCCGCCAAGAAATTTTCGAGCGTTTCCGCGCCGCCAATCCGCACCCGACCACCGAGCTGAATTTTAGTTCGCCATTTGAATTACTGATTGCCGTGTTACTGTCGGCACAAGCCACCGATGTCGGCGTAAACAAAGCCACGGCCAAGCTGTTTCCTGTCGCCAACACCCCGCAAGCCATGCTGGACTTAGGCTTAGACGGCGTGATGGAATACACCCAAACCATCGGCCTTTACAAAACCAAATCCAAACACATCATGCAAACCTGCCGCATTTTGCTGGAGCAACACGGTGGCAAAGTGCCCGAAGACCGCGCGGCATTGGAAGCGCTGCCGGGTGTCGGCCGCAAAACTGCCAATGTGGTGCTCAACACCGCTTTCGGCTGGCCGGTGATGGCTGTCGACACCCACATTTTCCGCGTATCCAACCGCACCAAAATCGCCCCGGGCAAAGACGTGCGCGAAGTGGAAGACAAACTCATACGCTTTATCCCGAAAGAATTTTTGATGGACGCGCACCATTGGCTGATTCTACACGGCCGCTACACCTGCAAAGCGCTCAAGCCGCAATGTGAACAATGCATCATTAACGATTTGTGCGAATGGAAGGCGAAAAATATTGTTAATTAAATTCGCCCGCAGCATGATTCAGAATAAAATATAGGGGGCTTAGGAAGCAAAAATATTAAATTGGGTTATTTCGAAGCATCTTCATTAATATTTTACCTAAATCTTCATGCCGGTGGTTAAACCTAAACTCCGT
>NZ_PDBT02000105.1:0-5747 GCF_002551535.2 Neisseria sp. N95_16 | reverse complement strand
CTGTTGTGCTTTTCGGTAACAGTAGGTTCCGTTGACGGAATGCCGTCTGATTTCCCGACTGACGGTGGCGGGATGACAACCGATGTTCTGTGCGATTTGGTTTAGGGGTAGGTTGCGGTAATGTCTGGAAATGTAGTATCTTTGGTGTGAGGTCAGTTGTGTGTAGGCCATATTGCAATCTTTCTTGTCAGGAAAGGCAGTATACTACCGCATACTGGCCTTTTCTGTTATTGGAAATTGCACTTGTTAGGCGAATGTAAGGGCCTCAATTTATTGTATAGTCAAATCATTCAAACTGATACGGAACCTTACTCATGCAGGCAAAAATGAACTGGCAGGATTTATTGTCCACCCAACGCTTTCGCGTGAAAGATGGCGGCATTGTGCCGACGGTAACGCCGTCCACACAAGAAGGCATGGATGCTTTGCGCACCGATTTTCACATCGATTACGACCGCGTGGTGTTTTCCGGCTCGTTCCGCCGCTTGGGGCGCAAAACCCAAGTTCATCCCTTTGCCGAGCACGATTTGACCCACAATCGTTTAACCCACAGCGTGGAAGTGGCCAGCGTCGGCAGAAGCTTGGGTAACCGTGTCGGCATGATGTTGCAAGCCGGTGAGTTTTTGCCTTTGGGTAATACCCCGAGTGATATCGGCGCGGTGGTGCAGGTTGCATGTTTGGCGCATGATTTGGGCAATCCGCCGTTTGGCCACACCGGCGAAGACGCGCTGCGTGATTGGTTTCGTAATCCGCAACACAGCCGCTATCTGCAAGGCTTGAGCGAAATTGAGCGCAATGATGTGCAAACCTATGAAGGTAATGCCCACAGTTTGCGCATTTTGGCGACGTTGGAAATGTACCGCAATCGCGGCGGTATGCGACTGACGGCGGCGACCATCGGCGCTTTGCTGAAATATCCGTGGACGACGTTGCATCCCAACGGCAGAAAGAAATTCAATATTTACCAAACCGAGTTGCCGTTTATTCAATGTGTTGCCGAAGAATTGGGCTTGCTGCAATTGGGCGAAAACCATTGGGCGCGTCATCCGCTGTCTTATCTGATGGAAGCCGCCGATGATATTTGCTACGCCTTGTTGGACTTAGAAGATGCGGTTGAGCTGGATTTGCTCAGCGATACCGAAGTCGAAAGCATATTATCCGAGCTGACCTTTGCTGAAAGCACATGGTATGCCCAATCCAGTCGCCAGCGTTGCGCCATGCTACGCGGCATTGCCATCGGGCGGGCAATTGATGATGTCGCGCAAACCTTTATGAAACACCAATCCGACTTGCTCAACGGCGAATTCAAAGGCAAAGACTTAATCGCTTTGTGCAGCCCTGAAGTACAAAATACGCTTGAGAAAGCCAAAGATTTGGCGCGAACACGCATTTTCCGACATCACACCAAGCTTATTACCGAAATTGCCACATTCCCGTGCTTGGGCTCTATTCTGGATTTGCTGGTGCCGGCGGCTTATGCGTATCTGGTGCACAAACATGTTGATTCGCGCCAATCTTTGGTGTTGGAATTGCTCAAAAACGATGACCCCATCACCGAAAATGACACACTTTACCAAGCCTACATGAAGATTTTGGATTTTGTCGGCGGCATGACTGACAATGCTGCGGCCAAGATGGCGCAAGATTTATCCGGCCTAGGCATGTTGCGTTAAAATTTATTTAATTTTATTTCAATTGTTTATTGAAAATCTCAAAAAATAATGGAAAATATACTAGACAGGATTCAGTAAATTCTTTATTATTCGGTCTTCTTGATTCACAGCGCAACAGCGAAGTGATGAGGATGCACCCGTAGCTCAGTTGGATAGAGTATCTGGCTACGAACCAGAGGGTCGGGCGTTCGAATCGCTCCGGGTGCGCCATTAAGAAAATCCTTTATTCCGCGCCCATCGTCTAGCGGTTAGGACATCGCCCTTTCACGGCGGTAACCGGGGTTCGATTCCCCGTGGGCGTGCCACATACTTAACAAAAGCCTTACTGGATTCAGTAAGGCTTTTGTTTTATTCTTAAATGATTTATTTAAATATCATTCATTTGATAAAAAAGAGCGGTTAACTTATTTTTATCTTTCAGACGGCCTTTTATTCAAGGAATCGGCGTACACTGTTGGCTGTCATCCATGATGAGAAATAAAGCTTATGTATCAAGGTGAGCGTTTTAATGCGTATAGCCATTTGGTCGGCGCGCTGCTGGCGTTGACCGGTATGGTGTTGCTGATTGTGAAGGCGGTTGAGGATTTTGATCCTTACAAACTTGCCAGCGCGATTACTTATGGCGTGTGCTTACTGCTGTTGTATTTGGGCTCGACGCTGTATCACAGCATTCCGCAGCCGAGAGTGAAAGCAGTATTGCAAAAGGTAGATCATTGCATGATTTATCTGCTGATTGCAGGCAGCTACACGCCGTTTACGTTGGTGACGCTGAAGGGCGGTTGGGGCTGGTCGCTGTTTGGCGTGTCGTGGGGATTGGCCTTATTCGGTATCATTCAGGAATTGACCATTGGGCGTAAGAGTGAAAAACGTTTGTTGTCGATGATTATTTATGTGGTGATGGGCTGGCTGATTTTGGTGGCGATGTATCCGTTGGCGAAGAGCTTGTCGGCAGCTGGGTTGTTTTGGCTGGCCTTGGGCGGTGTGTTATACAGCGTCGGCATTTATTGGTTTGTAAATGACACCAAAATCAAATATGGCCACGGTATTTGGCATTTGTTTGTGATGGCAGGCAGCCTGGCGCAGTTTATTTGTATTTATTTTTATGTTTTATAAGTTTCAGACGGCCTCTATGAAAATTAAAAAACCTCTCCGTTTAATACGGAGAGGTTTTTGTTTGGCTATTGCTTGTCGTGGAATTCATGGAATTCGTATTGGTAAGACAATGGTTTGCCGGCTTTGGTTTGTACCAAATAATCGTCGTACACCGCGCGGATTTCTTTGCGCATCAGGAAGAGGGCGATTAAGTTGGGAATCACCATAAAGCCGTTAAACATATCCGACAAATCCCATACCAAATCCACTTTGCCCAAGGTGCCTAACACAATCGCAATTAAAACCAGCGTGCGGTAAAAGCCCAAATGTTTGCCACGGAACAAAAAGCGGATATTGGATTCACCAAAATAATACCAGCCGATGATGGTGGTAAAGGCAAAGAAAGTCAGGCACACGGCCAGCAGTTGGCCCCCGAAATCGCCGAATGCAATGATAAAGGCTTGCTGGGTTACCGCCGCGCCTTTCAAACCTAAAGTATTGGCATCGGTGAGCAGAATAATCAGCGCAGTAGCGGTGCAGACCAATAAGGTGTCAATAAATACGCCGACAAATGCTGCCATGCCTTGCTGTACAGGGTGTTTCACATTGGCGGTAGCATGGGCGTGCGGAGTCGAACCCATACCGGCTTCATTGGAGAACAAACCGCGTGCTACGCCGTAACGGATGGCTTCACGCATACCGATACCGGCCGCACCACCTAAAACCGCGCTCGGGTCGAAAGCAGCTACAAAAATATGCTGAATCATCGGGCCGATATGGGTGGAGAATTTAAACAAAATCACCACCGCGCACACAATGTAAATCACCGCCATAAACGGCACCACAAACTGTGCCACATTGGCAATGCGGTTGACGCCGCCGATCACAATCAAACCGGCTAACACCGCCAACACAATACCCACCGCCAATGCCGGCACATCAAATGCCACAGTCACCGCCGAAGCGATCGAGTTCGCTTGCGTGGCGTTACCGATAAAGCCCAAGGCAATGATGATGGCGATGGAGAAGAAGCCGGATAAAAAGCGGGCGGCAGGGCGGCCGATTTTTGGGGTTAAGCCATGGGTAATATAAAACGCGGGGCCGCCGATGTATTTGCCGTGGCTGATAACGCGGTATTTTTGTGCCAAAATCGCTTCGGAAAAAATCGTCGACATGCCGAACAAAGCCGACAGCCACATCCAGAAAATTGCGCCTGGGCCACCGGCGGTCAGCGCGGTGGCGACACCGGCCACGTTACCCGTGCCGATTTGGGCAGAAATGGCGACAGCCAAGGCTTGAAATTGAGACAGCGATTTTTGGTCTTTATCGGCGCCGTCTTTTTTGCTGAACAAACCGCCGAAAACCGACTTGAAACCCGCGCCGAGCTTAGTAAGCTGCGGTACACCCAAATACACCGTGAAAAACAAGCCGATGCCGATTAAGGCATACATCAGCAGGTAATCCCACAGCACTTTATTGACCGCGCCCACCAGCGCAGACAATGTTGCTTCCATAATAAACCTCGAAAAATAAAAAGTTAATCAACGTGCGGCACACAGCGGCAACTACTCCGCTTTAATCCCATTTGATCACCTCGGGCGAGCAGGCCGTTGGTTGAGTAAGAGATTATCCGAATGCTCTTTATGCGTTCTTTAATAAAGAAACATTTTTGGCATCATACGCCTAATCTTGGTTCAAGAGAATACAAAAACTGAATGGATATAACGAAATTTAACATTAAATTGATTTAAACCAAGCCAAGAGACAGGCCGTCTGAAAGTTTTCGGCGGTAAAAAACTTATGATAAAATATGCGTTTTTCAGAACAAAATGGCTCTTGCGTGGGTGTGATTGATTAAAATAAGAATGGCACAAATCCATGCTTACTTTAATCGGTTATCAAACGCAAAAAATCGAAAGGAATCCACATGGCAGGCCATAGTAAGTGGGCGAATATCCAGCACAAAAAAGCGCGTGTTGATGCGCAGCGCGGCAAAATTTTTACCAAATTGATTAAAGAAATCACCGTTGCGGCCAAATTGGGCGGCGGTGATCCGGCAGCCAATCCGCGCTTGCGTTTGGCCATGGACAAAGCATGGGATGCCAACATGCCGAAAGACAATGTGCAACGCGCGATTGACAAAGGTACCGGCAATTTGGAAGGCGTGGAATACATCGAATTGCGCTACGAAGGCTACGGCATCGGCGGCGCGGCTTTGATGGTTGACTGCATGACCGATAACAAAACCCGCACCGTGGCCGATGTGCGCCATGCGTTCACCAAAAACGGCGGCAATCTGGGCACCGACGGCTGCGTGGCGTTTAACTTTGAGCACCAAGGCTATTTGGTTTTTGCCGATGCCGACGAAGATGCTTTGATGGAAGCCGCTTTGGAAGCGGGTGCGGAAGACGTGATTGTCGATGAAGAAGGCATGATTGAAGTCATTACCGCGCCAAACGACTGGGCGGGCGTGAAAGCCGCATTGGAAGAAGCCGGCTTCACGCCAGTAGATGGTGACGTCACTATGCGTGCGCAAAATGAAACTGTGTTGACCGGCGAAGATGCTGTGAAAATGCAAAAGCTGCTCGACGCGCTGGAAAGCTTGGACGACGTGCAAAACGTTTACACTTCAGCCGTATTGGATTTGGAATAAATTCTGTTGGGCAGTAAGCATGAGAAAAAAAGCAGACTGAAATCAGTCTGCTTTTTTATTGGATAGGCCGTCTGAAAAAATTTCAGACGGCCTTACATTCGCATTTCAAGTGCAACGCTCAAATGCCATTGGCAAGGGCTGCTGAAAACAGATCACCCGGTGTCTCATAGTCCAATGTCTTTCTCGGTCGGCGGTTAAGGGCCTCCTCAACCGCTTTAATCTTTTTAGCACCCAGTTTCCTAAAATCCGTCCCCTTTGGGAAGTATTGTCTGATCAGCCCGTTGGTATTCTCCACCAAGCCTTTTTCCCAAGAATGGTATGGACGGCAG
>NZ_PDBT02000104.1:0-5778 GCF_002551535.2 Neisseria sp. N95_16 | reverse complement strand
GTTGTATCAAACGTAAAGAAGCCTCTGACATTCATCAGAGGCTTCGGAATGGGTGTTTGGCAGTGACCTACTTTCACATGGAAGAACCACACTATCATCGGCGCTGAGTCGTTTCACGGTCCTGTTCGGGATGGGAAGGCGTGGGACCAACTCGCTATGGCCGCCAAACTTAAACTGTACAAATCGGTAAGCCGTTATGCAGTCTCCTGCACTTATTTATTCTTTAATCAACTGTTGGTGATGACTGAATCATCAGTAAGCTCTTATCTTTGAAGTTCTTCAAATGATAGAGTCAAGCCTCACGAGCAATTAGTATCGGTTAGCTTCACACATTACTGCGCTTCCACACCCGACCTATCAACGTCCTGGTCTCGAACGACTCTTTAGGAGGATTAAATCCTCAGGGAAGTCTCATCTTCAGGCGAGTTTCGCGCTTAGATGCTTTCAGCGCTTATCTCTTCCGAACTTAGCTACCCGGCTATGCCACTGGCGTGACAACCGGTACACCAGAGGTTCGTCCACTCCGGTCCTCTCGTACTAGGAGCAGCCCCCGTCAAACTTCCAACGCCCACTGCAGATAGGGACCAAACTGTCTCACGACGTTTTAAACCCAGCTCACGTACCACTTTAAATGGCGAACAGCCATACCCTTGGGACCGACTACAGCCCCAGGATGTGATGAGCCGACATCGAGGTGCCAAACTCCGCCGTCGATATGAACTCTTGGGCGGAATCAGCCTGTTATCCCCGGAGTACCTTTTATCCGTTGAGCGATGGCCCTTCCATACAGAACCACCGGATCACTATGTCCTGCTTTCGCACCTGCTCGACTTGTCGGTCTCGCAGTTAAGCTACCTTTTGCCATTGCACTATCAGTCCGATTTCCGACCGGACCTAGGTAACCTTCGAACTCCTCCGTTACTCTTTGGGAGGAGACCGCCCCAGTCAAACTGCCTACCATGCACGGTCCCCGACCCGGATTACGGGTCTGGGTTAGAACCTCAAAGTCACCAGGGTGGTATTTCAAGGACGGCTCCACAGAAACTAGCGTCTCTGCTTCTAAGCCTCCCACCTATCCTACACAAGTGACTTCAAAGTCCAATGCAAAGCTACAGTAAAGGTTCACGGGGTCTTTCCGTCTAGCAGCGGGTAGATTGCATCTTCACAACCACTTCAACTTCGCTGAGTCTCAGGAGGAGACAGTGTGGCCATCGTTACGCCATTCGTGCGGGTCGGAACTTACCCGACAAGGAATTTCGCTACCTTAGGACCGTTATAGTTACGGCCGCCGTTTACTGGGGCTTCGATCCGATGCTTGCACATCTTCAATTAACCTTCCAGCACCGGGCAGGCGTCACACCCTATACGTCCACTTTCGTGTTAGCAGAGTGCTGTGTTTTTAATAAACAGTCGCAGCCACCTATTCTCTGCGACCCTCCAATGCTTACAGAGCAAGTCTTTCACATCGAAGGGCATACCTTCTCCCGAAGTTACGGTATCAATTTGCCGAGTTCCTTCTCCTGAGTTCTCTCAAGCGCCTTAGAATTCTCATCCTGCCCACCTGTGTCGGTTTGCGGTACGGTTCTGATTCAACTGAAGCTTAGTGGCTTTTCCTGGAAGCGTGGTATCGGTTACTTCAGCACCTTGGTGCCTCGTCATCACTTCTCGGTGTTAAGAAGACCCGGATTTGCCTAAGTCTTCCACCTACCGGCTTAAACAAACTATTCCAACAGTTTGCTAACCTAACCTTCTCCGTCCCCACATCGCATTGAATCAAAGTACAGGAATATTAACCTGTTTCCCATCGACTACGCATTTCTGCCTCGCCTTAGGGGCCGACTCACCCTACGCCGATGAACGTTGCGTAGGAAACCTTGGGCTTTCGGCGAGCGGGCTTTTCACCCGCTTTATCGCTACTCATGTCAACATTCGCACTTCTGATACCTCCAGCACACTTCTCAATGCACCTTCTTCGGCCTACAGAACGCTCCCCTACCATACGTGTAAACACGTATCCGCAGCTTCGGTTATAGATTTGAGCCCCGTTACATCTTCCGCGCAGGACGACTCGACCAGTGAGCTATTACGCTTTCTTTAAATGATGGCTGCTTCTAAGCCAACATCCTGGCTGTCTGGGCCTTCCCACTTCGTTTACCACTTAATCTATCATTTGGGACCTTAGCTGGCGGTCTGGGTTGTTTCCCTCTTGACAACGGACGTTAGCACCCGCTGTCTGTCTCCCGAGGAGCAACTTGATGGTATTCTTAGTTTGCCATGGGTTGGTAAGTTGCAATAACCCCCTAGCCATAACAGTGCTTTACCCCCATCAGTCTCATACTCGAGGCACTACCTAAATAGTTTTCGGGGAGAACCAGCTATCTCCGAGTTTGTTTAGCCTTTCACCCCTATCCACAGCTCATCCCCGCATTTTGCAACATGCGTGGGTTCGGACCTCCAGTGCGTGTTACCGCACCTTCATCCTGGCCATGGATAGATCACTCGGTTTCGGGTCTACGCCCAGCAACTATTCGCCCTATTAAGACTCGGTTTCCCTACGCCTCCCCTATTCGGTTAAGCTCGCTACTGAACGTAAGTCGTTGACCCATTATACAAAAGGTACGCAGTCACGGAACATGTCCGCTCCCACTGTTTGTATGCATCAGGTTTCAGGTTCTATTTCACTCCCCTCCCGGGGTTCTTTTCGCCTTTCCCTCACGGTACTGGTTCACTATCGGTCGATGATGAGTATTTAGCCTTGGAGGATGGTCCCCCCATATTCAGACAGGATTTCACGTGTCCCGCCCTACTTGTCGTACGCTTAGTACCATTGATCAGATTTCGAATACGGGACTATCACCCACTATGGTCAAGCTTYCCAGCTTGTTCTTCTATCTCAACAATTATCACGTACAGGCTCCTCCGCGTTCGCTCGCCACTACTTGCGGAATCTCGGTTGATTTCTTTTCCTCCGGGTACTTAGATGGTTCAGTTCTCCGGGTTCGCTTCTCTAAGCCTATGTATTCAGCTTAGGATACTGCACAGTATGCAGTGGGTTTCCCCATTCGGACATCGCGGGATCAAAGCTTTATTGCCAGCTCCCCCACGCTTTTCGCAGGCTTACACGTCCTTCGTCGCCTATCATCGCCAAGGCATCCACCTGATGCACTTATTCACTTGACTCTATCATTTCAAGAACCTCTTTGACTTAATCCGCACTACCGTTGACGAGTAGTGGAACTAGATGTTTTTACTTTGATAAAGCTTACTGCTTTGTTGTGTCTTAACCCTGCCTTTTGTGTTTCAGGGTTAAGTCGATACAATCATCACCCAAATACTGTGATTTACTTCTTCACAACAATCAGCCATTTGCAAATAGCTAATTGTCAAAGTAAATCAACATTGTCTTTGTTTGTTGATTTCGGCTTTCCAATTTGTTAAAGATCGATGCTTTTCAATATTGCTATTGACTTCGCAAATCAAAATGAGCTGGCCATTATATCAGCCTTCTTTTTGCAGTCAAGCTTTTTCAGTCGTTAAACAAAAAATCAGCGCTAAGCGCTTTTTTATTTAACTTCTGCCAACTGACTTTGATTTGGGAAGTGTGTGGTGGAGGCAAACGGGATCGAACCGATGACCCCCTGCTTGCAAAGCAGGTGCTCTACCAACTGAGCTATGCCCCCAGTATGAGTTGTGGTGGGTCTGGGAGGACTTGAACCTCCGACCCCACGCTTATCAAGCGTGTGCTCTAACCAGCTGAGCTACAAACCCAAGGTCGTTATTTTGAAATCGTTTAAGTTCAGCTTTTAAACCGTTCTTTTTCAATCTCTCAATATCTTTTGCATCTTCTACAGTTTACCGATAAGTGTGAATGCGAGAAGCCTCTTCTTTTCTCTAGAAAGGAGGTGATCCAGCCGCAGGTTCCCCTACGGCTACCTTGTTACGACTTCACCCCAGTCATGAAGCATACCGTGGTAAACGGGCTCCTTACGGTTACCCTATCTACTTCTGGTATCCCCCACTCCCATGGTGTGACGGGCGGTGTGTACAAGACCCGGGAACGTATTCACCGCAGTATGCTGACCTGCGATTACTAGCGATTCCGACTTCATGCACTCGAGTTGCAGAGTGCAATCCGGACTACGATCGGTTTTGTGAGATTGGCTCCACCTCGCGGCTTGGCTACCCTCTGTACCGACCATTGTATGACGTGTGAAGCCCTGGTCATAAGGGCCATGAGGACTTGACGTCATCCCCACCTTCCTCCGGCTTGTCACCGGCAGTCTCATTAGAGTGCCCAACTGAATGATGGCAACTAATGACAAGGGTTGCGCTCGTTGCGGGACTTAACCCAACATCTCACGACACGAGCTGACGACAGCCATGCAGCACCTGTGTTACGGTTCCCGAAGGCACTCCTCCGTCTCTGGAGGATTCCGTACATGTCAAGACCAGGTAAGGTTCTTCGCGTTGCATCGAATTAATCCACATCATCCACCGCTTGTGCGGGTCCCCGTCAATTCCTTTGAGTTTTAATCTTGCGACCGTACTCCCCAGGCGGTCAATTTCACGCGTTAGCTACGCTACTAAGCAATCAAGTTGCCCAACAGCTAATTGACATCGTTTAGGGCGTGGACTACCAGGGTATCTAATCCTGTTTGCTACCCACGCTTTCGAGCATGAACGTCAGTGTTATCCCAGGGGGCTGCCTTCGCCATCGGTATTCCTCCACATCTCTACGCATTTCACTGCTACACGTGGAATTCTACCCCCCTCTGACACACTCTAGCTAGCCAGTTCAAAACGCAGTTCCCAGGTTAAGCCCGGGGATTTCACATCTTGCTTAACTAACCGTCTGCGCTCGCTTTACGCCCAGTAATTCCGATTAACGCTCGCACCCTACGTATTACCGCGGCTGCTGGCACGTAGTTAGCCGGTGCTTATTCTTCAGGTACCGTCATCACACAGTGATATTAGCACTATGCTTTTCTTCCCTGACAAAAGTACTTTACAACCCGAAGGCCTTCTTCATACACGCGGCATGGCTGGATCAGGCTTGCGCCCATTGTCCAAAATTCCCCACTGCTGCCTCCCGTAGGAGTCTGGGCCGTGTCTCAGTCCCAGTGTGGCGGATCATCCTCTCAGACCCGCTACTGATCGTCGCCTTGGTAGGCCTTTACCCCACCAACYAGCTAATCAGATATCGGCCGCTCAAATAGCGCTAGGCCCGAAGGTCCCCAGCTTTCCTCCTCAGAGAATATGCGGTATTAGCTAATCTTTCGATTAGTTATCCCCCACTACTCGGTACGTTCCGATATATTACTCACCCGTTCGCCACTCGCCACCCAAGAAGCAAGCTTCTCTGTGCTGCCGTCCGACTTGCATGTGTAAAGCATGCCGCCAGCGTTCAATCTGAGCCAGGATCAAACTCTTATGTTTAATCTCTAACTTATTTAACTTCTGGTCTGCTTCAAAGAAACTGACAAAGTATAGATAAATCTACATCTTGTCTGTTTTTGTCGCAGTGTGAGGCTTGTCGCACTCACACTTATCGGTAATCTGTTTGTTAAAGAGCAAGAACCGAATTATACATCACTCAAACTGCTTGTCAACTCTTTTTTCAAAATTCATCGAAAAATCAAATCAACCGTGCTATAATTATAAGTTCGTTTCGCCACTGCGTCAGCAGCGAAGAACCGAACTATACCCCTCTCCCCAGACACCGTCAACTCCAACAAACAACAAATTTCTACAAAATCCAACAAATCGCTGTTTTACAAT
>NZ_PDBT02000103.1:0-5885 GCF_002551535.2 Neisseria sp. N95_16 | reverse complement strand
CCGCCGACCGAGAAAGACATTGGACTATGAGACACCGGGTGATCTGTTTTCAGCAGCCCTTGCCAATGGCATTTGAGCGTTGCACTTGAAATGCGAATGTAAGGCCGTCTGAAATATTTTTCAGACGGCCTTTCTACTTCCTGAGTATTTTATCTGCCTGACTGTGCCCACACGTTTTGCAGGTAGGCGTAGGTTAGCTCGGCGGTGTCGGACACTAGCGCGATGTCGCTGCCCAAGTCTTCGGCTTTGCCCACGCCGATGGGCAAGGCGCCGGCGGCTTTGATGGCGGCGACGCCGGCGACGGCGTCTTCAATGCCGATGCATTGGCGGATGTCTGCGTCCACGCCCTCGGCGGCGGCGAGGAAGATGTCGGGGGCAGGTTTGGAATGCGCGACGGCGGCAGGGTCGGCAATGGCGTCGAAGAAGTGGGTCAGCCCCATGCGTTCGAGCAGGAATGGGCCGTTTTTACTGGCGGACGCGAGGGCGATTTTTTTGCCGTTTGCCCTCAATGCTTCCAGTAGGGGCAAAATGCCGGGATACACGTCTTCGGGTTTGACTGCTTGAATCATCTCAACGTAGTTGTCGTTTTTGCGGCGGGTCAGTTCGGCGAACTCGGCTTCGCTGACGGTTTTGCCGCCGTGTGCGAGGATGCGTTTGAGCGAATCGTCGCGCGATACGCCTTTGAGCTGCTCGTTAAACTTGCGGTCGATGCTGATGCCCAGTTCTGTGGCGAGCTTTTTCCATGCGCGGTAGTGGTACTCGGCGGTGTCGGTGATGACGCCATCGAGATCAAAGAGCACTGCGGTAAAAGTCATTTTGCGCCCTCCTTATTTTTCCAATGCAACGGTGTGGCTGCCGTTGAGCGTGATGTCTTTGCCGTACACCTGCAAATCGAGCGGCTCGCCTTTGCTGGTGCCGCTGGTGGAAGAAGGGTGGCTTGAGCATGAAGTCACCCGTCTGACCGTGCGCGAATATTTGAAACCCCTGCTGGTGGACGACATCGATACGCTGGTGCTGGGATGCACCCACTTTCCGCTGCTCAAGCCGCTCATCAGTCAGGAAGCGCCAAACGTGACTCTGGTCGATTCGGCCATCACTACTGCCGAAGCCACCGCCAAAGCCTTAACCGAAGCCGGATTGCTCAATACCGACAATCCCGCACCGGATTACCGCTTTTATGTCAGCGACATTCCGCTGCGTTTCCGAACCATCGGCGAGCGTTTCTTGGGTCGAAGCATGGAGCAGATTGAAATGGTAACGTTAGGCTAAGAAGATGATAATGGTTTCAGGCCGTTTGGAAATAGTTTTTCAAACGGCCTTTACATACAGGTTGAGACAAAAAAGCGCATGCATTCGAGTGGTGAAATTGCTATCATAAATCCATCAGGCAAGGGCATGAATGTGAAGCCGTCTGAAAACTGTGAAGGAGAACGATATGAACAACGCAAGCCGATTGTTATGGTGGGTGCCGGTGTTGATGCTCGCCGCATCTGTAAATGCCGCTTCTTTGGATAAAGCACAAGTATTTGATCTGAACGATGTGACTTTGAGCCAAGTGGCAGATGATGTGATTGCGGCCAAACGCCCGGAAAAAACGCTCAACCAGCGCATTTCCGACAGAATCGAAAAATCCCGCCGTAATCGGGAAGCGCGCAAAATAATGCGCCAGCAACGTGAAAAACGTGAACAAGAGCGTAAAGCCGTGGATAAGGCGGAACAAAAAGAAGCTGCCTAATGGTTGTTACGCTGGATATACTCAAGGCCGTCTGAAAAAGGATTTTCAGACGGCCTTGATGTTTTAGCGCTTAGCGATCCATATACAGAAACTGAATATGGCGTTCATATTGATTCAAAATATCGATAATCGCCTGCTCTTTGGTGTAGCCGAGAATATCGTAATCCTGACTGCCTTCAATCAAAAAGACTTCGGCGCGGTAGTATTTTTCATGCTCTTGGCTGGAAGCCAAATTGCCTGCTTGGCCGAGCGCGAAAATCGGTTTTTCTGCTTCAATCAGTTCCACACGATAGATAAAATCGCTTTGTTCAGGGTAACGAACGGCAATTTGATGCACCAAGCCGCCGTTTTCGGTGGTGAGCTCGACTTCAAGGCGTTTTTTTTCCAATTCAATCGCCACTTCCGCCATGGCTTGTTCCAATGTATGGGTCATGAAATGTTTGGCCGTCTGAAGGTCAGGGAAGTTGGTCAAACGGCTTAAGCGGTTGCGCCAGTTTAGGCCGTTGTCGAGCACCAATGCGCGGTCAACTTGGCCTGCTTTGCGCTTCATGCCTTCTTGGCGCAGGCTGATCCACATCGAAATCATGTACAGCACCAAAATCAGCGAGAAGGGCAAACCGGCTACCACCGACACCGATTGCAGAGAAGCAAACCCACCGGCAAACAGTAAGCCCAATGTCACCAAGCCTGTGCCGGCTGCCCAGAATAAACGCAGCCACACCGGCGCATCGGCGGTGGAAGCCAAATCGCGCGAACTCAAATTTGCCAATACCAAAGCGCCCGAGTCGGCAGAAGTCACAAAGAAAATCAAGCCGATAATCACGCCCATGGTCGACCACAAACCGGCCAGCGGATAATGTTCAAACAGCAAAAACATACCCATCGCCGGATTTTCGACTGCGGTTTTGGCCAGATCGGCCGCTTGACCGCTGTTGACCAAATCGATGGCGCTGTTACCGAAAATCGAGAACCACGCAAAGATAAAGCCCAACGGGATAAACATCACGCCGAACACAAATTCGCGCAGCGTGCGGCCGCGTGAAATGCGCGCGATAAACAGGCCGACAAACGGCGCCCATGCCACCCACCAAGCCCAGAAGAAAATAGTCCAAGCCGATTTCCATTCCGCGCCGGATTCGCCTTCATAAGCATACACGCGGAAGGTTTTGTCCATGATGGTTTGGAAATAGCTGCCGATGTTGTCCACCAAGCCGTTGAACAGAAACACCGTCGGCCCCATCACCAACAGCGCAATCAACAAGCCTGTCGCGCCCAGCATATTGATTTCGGAAAGACGGCGCACGCCTTTGTCCACGCCCGACATGGCCGATAACGCTGCTGCTGCGACTACGCCCAAGATAATGGCCGTCTGAACCGTTTTGCTGGTGTCGATGCCGAATACATGGTTCAAACCTGCATTGGCTTGCAATACACCGATACCCAAGCTGGTGGCAATGCCGAGCAGGGTGCACACCACGCCGAAAATATCGACGGTGTTGCCGAGCCAGCCGTTGACGCGTTTTTGCCCGAAAATCGGTAGCAAGGCGCTGCGTAAAGCCAGCGGCATGTTTTTACGGTAAGCAAAATAAGCCAAAGCCATGCCGATCAGCGCGTAAATGCCCCAGCCGTGCAAACCCCAGTGTAAAAAAGTTTGCGCCAAGGCCGCGCGTGCCGCTTCAGGTGTGCTGCCTTCGCCGATATTGGGTGCAAGGTAGTGGGTGAGCGGTTCGGATACGCCGAAAAACAGCAAATCAATGCCGATACCAGCGGAAAACAACATCGCCGCCCACGCCAAAAACGGAAAAGCCGGTTTGTCTTGGTCTTGTCCGAGTTTGATGTCGCCGTAGCGCGAGACGCCGACAAACAGCGAAAACACGCCGTAAGCAGCCACCACCAGCATGTAATACCAGCCGAAATGGTCGGATACCCATTTGAGCGCACCGCCGAGCACGGTTTCACTGACGGCAGGAAATAAAATGGTGAACAAAATCAGCGCCACCGTAATCACAGACGATGCCAAAAACACGGTTTTATTCACCGCTAGCTTGGCGCCGCCGGAAAACGCGGAATTCTGCATAGGCTTTCTCCTTATGTTTGATTGATTATTGTCGGGGGATAAGGCCGTCTGAAAAGCATCCAGGTTTCAGACGGCCTGAAGATGAGACTTAATCGGGAAATTCTTCGCTTGGGCGGTGGGTCGGCACTTCTTCTTCACCGCGGTGATAGCGTTCCGCTTCTTCGGCAGGGCGCTTAATCGGCAATGTGTCCGGCAGCACCAAATGCGCTTCGATGCGGAGCACTTTGATAATCGCGAATAACATCAAAATCAGAATAATCGTAAACGGCAAACCGGCCACAATCGAACCCGCTTGCAGGCTTTTCAAACCGCCCGCCACCAGCAGCGCCATAATGATGCCCGACAGCAAAAAGCCCCAGACAATTTTCAGGCGCAATGTCGGATTGAGCGCACCGCCGCTGCTCATGCTGGCCAGAATATGTGTGGCCGAGTCAGCAGAGGTAATCAGGAAGGTGGCAATCAACACCAGCGTGGCGGTAGAAGTAAATGTGTGCAGTGGGAATTGCTCCAAAAAGGCAAACATCGCCAGCGTGTAATCATTGGCCACTACCTGCGCCAAGCCCGCATTGGCATACAAATCCTGATAAATCGCCGTGCCGCCGAATGCCGCAATCCATAAAAACGAAATCAGCGGCGGCACAATCAACACGCCCACCACAAATTCACGAATGGTGCGGCCACGCGAAATGCGGGCGATAAACGCGCCGATAAACGGGCTCCATGAAATCACCCATGCCCAGTAAAACACCGTCCATTTTTCTACCCAGTTGCTTTCTTTGCGGAACGGGTCAAGGCGCAGGCTGTAATCGATAAAGTGCGTCAAATAATCGCCGATGCCGGTCACGAGCGATTTCAACATCACCGAAGTCGGCCCCAGAATCATGATAAACAGCGTCAAACCGAGCGCAATCGCCATATTGATGTTTGACAGCCATTTCACGCCGCGGCTTAAGCCCGACGAGGCCGAAATCACGAAAATCACCGTAATCACCGCCAAAATCGCCGCGTGTGTCCACGGATTGCCCGGCAGGCCGTACACATAGGTCAGGCCGCCGTTAATCTGCAATACGCCCATGCCGATGGACGTAGCAATACCCATCACGGTGGCAATCACCGCTAAAATATCGACCGTGCGGCGCCAAAAGGTCGGGTAATTGTGGCCAAACAGCGTTTCCATCGAGGTCGATACCAAGCTGTCTTTCTTAATCCGGTATTGAAATAAGCCGATAATCAGGCCGGCAATGGCAAAAATCGACCATTGCGACAAACCCCAGTGGAAATAAGTATAGCCCATCGCCATGCGTGCGCTCTCAATCGAACCCGGCTCAACACCTGGCAGCGGCGGGCTGGCAAAATGCGTCATCGGTTCGGCCACGCCCCAAAACACAATCCCTACGCCCAAGCCGCCGGAAAAGAGCATACCGATCCATGAAGCGGTGCTGAATTCCGGTTTCTCATCGAAACGCCCCAGCTTCAATTTGCCGTAGCGCGTGAAAATCAGCCCGATTAAAAACATCAAACACAAACACCGACAGCATATACAGCCAGCCGAAATGCGCCGCGATGTATTGGTAAATCACATCGGCGTAGTGGCCGAAGGCTGCGGGAAACATCAAACCGATGGCGGTAATCGCCACAATCAATACAGCAGAAATATTCAAAACAGTAAGTTGTTTCGACATGATTTTCTCCAAGATTGTTGGATGGTATTAAATTATTTTATTTTGAATAATTAATATACGCCCTTATCGAAAGACATTCAATTGGCAAGGGGACAGGCTTTTCAGACGGCCTGATGCGCATCAAAAGGCCCTTACATTCGCCTAACAAGTGCAATTTCCAATAACAGAAAAGGCCAGTATGCGGTAGTATACTGCCTTTCCTGACAAGAAAGATTGCAATATGGCCTACACACAACTGACCTCACACCAAAGATACTACATTTCCAGACATTACCGCAACCTACCCCTAAACCAAATCGCACAGAACATCGGTTGTCATCCCGCCACCGTCAGTCGGGAAATCAGACGGCATTCCGTCAACGGAACCTACTGTTACCGAAAAGCACAACAG
>NZ_PDBT02000102.1:0-6132 GCF_002551535.2 Neisseria sp. N95_16 | reverse complement strand
CCGCCGACCGAGAAAGACATTGGACTATGAGACACCGGGTGATCTGTTTTCAGCAGCCCTTGCCAATGGCATTTGAGCGTTGCACTTGAAATGCGAATGTAAGGGCCTCAGAAATGTTGTGTTGATTTGTCAAAACCGTATGATTTGTGGGAAAATCGGCAGATTAAATTTTTAAAGGGCGAGACCGTGTTAGACAGAGAAGGCTATCGCCCCAATGTCGGTATTATCCTTACGAACGATAAGAATCAAGTATTTTGGGGCAAGCGTGTGCGCGAGCATTCGTGGCAGTTTCCGCAAGGCGGCATCAAGCCGGGCGAAAGTCCAGAAACGGCGATGTACCGCGAATTGCTGGAAGAAGTGGGCCTGTTGCCGCAACACGTGAAAATTTTAGGCCGCACGCGCGACTGGCTGCGTTACGATGTGCCGACGCACTGGGTGCGCCGTGAATGGCGCGGTTCATACCGCGGTCAGAAGCAGATTTGGTATTTGCTGCGCTTGGTCGGCCGTGAGAGCGATGTCAACCTGCGCGCCACGCACCATCCCGAGTTTGACGGCTGGCGTTGGCACGATTATTGGGCGCCGGTAGATGAAGTGATTGATTTCAAACGCGATGTGTATTTGGGTGCGCTCACGGAATTATCGCGCTTTGTGCGCAGCGTGGAAACTTATGGCGAATTTGCCCAGCGTATTCAGCAGCAAAAAGAGAAGTAAGGTAAGCACTTTTGGGTCGTCTGAATGTATGCGTGTTTTCTAAATAGTTAAACTCAAGCCATCATCACAAACAAAAAGAGCAGATGCCGTCTGAAGCTGTTTCAGACGGCATCTGCTCTGTTGTATTAGCCTAAGGATCAGCCCCTTAGCGGCGATCATCGTCGCGGTCGTCGTCATCTCTATCGTCACGTTCATCGCGCTCACGGTCGTCATCACGGTCATCGCGATCATCATCACGATCGCGGTCGTCACGATCGTCATCGCTGTCGCGGTCTCGGTCTCGGTCGGATTGCTCGAAGCGTGTGTCGTTGCGCTCGTCGTCGCGTTCACGGTCGTTATCGCCGCCGCACGCAGCCAACAGCAGCCCGGATAAGGCCAAGGCTAATAATGACTTTTTCATCTTCATCCTTTTTATAAATGATTAATGGTTTCAGTCTATAATCAATCCGCCTGCGGGTAAATACGGCTGCGGGTTAATCTTTGTTCAGGCGGCGGGCATAATCGGTGCGATGGCCGTCTGAAAGCGGCGAAACATGTTAAAATCCCGCTTTTGCCGTTGCCGCATTACCGAATCTTTACCGAACACATTTTCAGACGGCCTGTCTGAATGCATTGCTTTAGAAAAACATCATGACTCAAAAACACTATTCCGAATCCAGTATTACCGTCTTAAAAGGCTTGGAGCCGGTGAAAGAGCGTCCGGGCATGTACACCCGCACCGACAGCCCGACCCATATCTGTCAAGAAGTCATCGACAATGCTGCCGATGAAGCCTTGGGCGGTTTCGCCAGCGAAATCAGCGTGACGATACACGACGACGGTTCTTTGTCTGTGCGCGACAATGGCCGTGGTATTCCGACCGGTATGCATCCGGTGGAAGGTCTGCCGGTGGTGGAGCTGGTGTTTACCCAATTGCACGCGGGCGGCAAGTTCAATAAAAAAGACGGCGGTGCTTATGCTTTTTCAGGCGGCCTGCACGGCGTGGGTGTGTCGGTGACCAATGCGCTGTCGAAACGCTTGGAAGTCACCGTTAAGCGTGAAGGCAAAATCCACCGCATCGTGTTTGCCGGCGGTGATGTGATTGAACCCTTAAGCGAAATTGGCAAATGTGCGGTGAAAGATTCGGGCACCGAAGTGCGTGTGTGGCCGGACGGCAAATATTTTGAATCACCGCAATACAGCATTCCCGAATTAGAACGCCTGTTGCGCGCCAAAGCCGTGTTGCTGCCGGGCGTGACCGTGTCGCTGACGCGTCCGGTAAAAGACGAAAGCGAGCCGCAAACGCAAACATGGCATTACCCCAACGGCCTGAAAAGCTATTTGATGGATTTAATCAGCGAAGCACAGGAAGCCGTGCCGCTGTTTGCCAGCGAAAACTATATTTCAGACGGCCACGACAGCGATTTTGCTGTGGGCGAGGGGGCGGCTTTTGCGCTGACTTGGCTGGAAGAAGGCACGTGCACCAATGAAAGCTATGTCAACCTGATTCCGACACCGCTCGGCGGCACACACGAAGCCGGTTTGAAGCAAGCCGTGTTCAACGCCGTCAACAACTTCATCACGCTGCACAATTTATTGCCGCGCGGCGTGAAAGTGCAAAGCGATGACGTGTTCAACAAAGTCGCCTTTGTCTTGAGCGCGCGCGTGCTCGACCCGCAATTTCAAGGCCAAACCAAAGACAAACTCACCAACCGCGATGCGCTGAAGCTGGTGGCCGCCGTATCGGGCGACCCGTTGGAATTGTGGCTGAATCAGAATGTCGAAGCCGGTAAAAAAATCGCCGAATTGGCGATCAAACAGGCGCAGGCGCGTATGCGCTCGGTGAAAAAAATCGAGAAGAAAAAAGGCAGTGGCGTGGCTGTGTTGCCGGGCAAACTCACCGACTGCGAAAGCGAAGACGTGCGCGAAAACGAGCTGTTTTTGGTTGAGGGCGACTCGGCCGGCGGTTCGGCCAAACTGGCGCGCGACAAAGCCACCCAAGCCATTTTGCCTTTGCGCGGTAAGGTATTGAATAGTTTTGAAGTGCATCCCGACCAACTGTTCGGCAATGCGGAAATCCACGATATTTCCGTGGCCATCGGTGTCGATCCGCACGGCGTGAATGACAACCCAGATTTAAGCGGCTTGCGCTACGGCAAAATCGCCATTTTGTCTGATGCCGATGTGGACGGTTCGCATATTCAAGTGTTGCTGCTGACCCTGTTTTACCGTCATTTCCCGAAACTGGTTTCAGACGGCCATATTTATGTTGCCCAGCCGCCGTTGTTCCGCGTGGATGTGAACGCGCAAGGCAAATCCAAACCCGCCCGTAAATTCTACGCGCTCGACCAGGCCGAACTCGACGGCATTTTAGAGCGCCTGCAAAAAGAAGGCGTAAAAGAAACCGCCTATTCTATCAGCCGCTTCAAAGGCTTGGGTGAGATGAATCCCGACCAGCTCAAAGACACCACCATGCACCCCGACACCCGCCGACTGTTGCAAGTGCAGATTCCCGAAGGCAGCAGCGAGGAGACCTACGATATTTTCGTGAAGCTGATGGGCAAAGGCGAAGCCGCCAGCCGCCGCGCGTGGATGGAGGCAGAAGGCGATACGGCGGAAGTGGATATTTGATTGAGTGGATTGTAATGGAGGCCGTCTGAAATCAAGTTATCTTTTTCAGACGGCCTAAACAAAAGAATCGGGTTATTTTTGACCCGATTCTTTTGTTTTTTGATTTAAAACACACTATTAACACCATCCAATTACGGCTAGACTGCGGTTTTGATTCCCATCTTTTACACCGCAAGGAGCTGTAACATGAAAACTGCATTATTGATTGTCGATTTCCAAAACGATTATTTCCCAAGCTTTGAGGGCGCCAAATTTCCTTTGGTTGGCACCGAAGCTGCGGCGGAGCAGGGCGCGAAATTGTTGCAGGTGTTTCGCAACAAAAACTTGCCCGTGTTCCATGTGCGCCATGTGTTTGCCGGCGAGAATGCACCGTTTTTTGCGGAAAACAGCGATGGCGTGCAGTTCCATCCTTTATTTGAACCGCAAGCAAGTGAAGCAGTCATCACCAAACATGAAATCAACAGTTTTCGCGGTACCACCGATTTACACGCGCAATTGCAGGCGCAGGGCATTGAACGCTTGCTGATTATCGGCGCGATGAGCCACATGTGTATCGATGCGGCTACCCGTGCGGCGGCTGATTTGGGCTACCAATGCCATGTTGCCCATGATGCGTGCGCGACACGCGATTTGGAATTTGGCGGCAAAACCGTGGCTGCGGCCGATGTGCACGCGGCGTATATGTCGGCATTGGCGTTTGCTTATGCCAATGTGGATACTGCGGATAATTTGGCAAAATTGGTTTGATGATTGGTTTGATATAAAAAAAGGCCGAAACCTTTGTAAAACCTCAAGAATCACCAATAAAAACCTTAAAGTCGTCATTCCCGCGCAGGCGGGAATTCATCGCGGCATCTAAGAAACCTATTTTATTCAAAAGCTTGCTATACTGAAAAATGGATTCCCGACTGCGCGGGAATGACGGCGGTTTGGTGTGTATTCGCTTTTGAAAGAGTTTTACAAAAATCAAGGCCGTCTGAACATTTCAGACGGCCTTTGTTTTCACTGATTATTTCAACAGATTTTTAATAATGCCCATCACGCTGCGTGAAATGGCGTTGGTCACTTGGCGATTGATTTGGCTGCCGACGGCATCGGCTACGTTGTAGCCTACACCTTGGCCGGGTTTTTTACGGCCACCAGTCAATCCGCCGATAAAGCCGCCGAGTAAGCCCGGGTCTTGGTTGGCTTGGGCTTTGGCCGCTTCTTTTTCGGCTTGCACCTGCGCTTTGGCAGCTTCTTCCGCTTGTTTGGCCGCGGCTTGCTCGCTGCCGAGTTCGGCCAAGGCTTCAAAAGCAGAGTAGTTATCGATCATGTCTTTATAGGTTGGATACAGATCGTCGCGTTGATACAAGGCATCGCGTTCTTCTTTGGATAGCGGGGTCAGCGCGGATTGCGGCGGCAAGACATAAGCGCGTTCCACCGGTGCCGGCATGCCTTTTTCATCTAAGAAGGACACCAAGGCTTCACCCACGCCCAGTTCGGCGATAGCTTCGGCAACTTTGATGTTCGGATTGCTGCGGAAGGTTTCGGCAGCAGCGCGCACGGCTTTTTGGTCGCGTGGTGTAAAGGCACGCAGCGCGTGTTGCACGCGGTTACCCAATTGACCGAGAATGGTATCCGGCAAATCGAGCGGGTTTTGCGTCACGAAATACACGCCTACGCCTTTGGAGCGAATCAGGCGCACCACTTGTTCGACTTGTTCCACCAATGCGGTCGCGGCGTTGTCGAACATCAAATGCGCTTCGTCGAAGAACATCACAAATTTTGGTTTTTCTGGGTCGCCGACTTCGGGCAGCATTTCAAATAATTCGGCCAGCATCCACAGCAAAAATGCGCTGTACATGCGCGGCGAGCGCATCAGTCTTTCCGAATTCAAGATGTTAATCACGCCTTTGCCGTTTTCAGACTGCATCCAGTCTTCCAAATTCAGCGCCGGCTCGCCAAAGAAATCATTGGCACCTTCGTTTTCCAAGGTCAACAGTTGGCGTTGAATCGCGCCGATACTGGCGGCGGAGACGTTGCCGTATTGGGTGCGGTATTCGGCGGCATTATCGGAAACGTGTTTCAACATACTGCGCAGATCTTTTAAATCCAAAATGTGCCAGCCGCGATCGTCGGCCACTTTGAATACCAAATTCAGCAAGCCTTCTTGGGTGTCGTTCAAGTTCATCAAACGTGCCAGCAGCATCGGGCCCATTTCAGATACGGTCACTCGCACGGGAATACCGGTTTCGCCGAATACGTCCCAAAAGCGCACGGGGAAATTTTGCAGCCACTCATCGCCCAGCCCAAATTCGGCAATGCGTTCACCCACCTTGCCGCTGGCGGCACCGGCTTGTGAAATGCCGGATAAGTCGCCTTTAACGTCTACCAAAAACACCGGTACGCCTTGGTTACTAAAGGCTTCGGCCATGCGGCGCAGGGTCACGGTTTTACCGGTACCGGTCGCGCCGGCAATCAGGCCGTGGCGGTTGGCCATTTTGCCTTGAATTTCAAGAGAGACGTCGCCGACGCGGGCGATAGGGAAGGTGGTCATGCAGTTTTCCTCTCGGATTCGGATAATCAGGTAAACGCTTATTTTCTTATGAAATGAAGCAGGGTGCAATGACATTGGCGCGGGTGTTGGATTTTTCAGACGGCCTTTAAGGCAATAGGAACAGGCCGTCTGAAACACGGTTTTGAATATCACCCAGTTTTCAGACGGTCTTACATTCGCATTTCAAGTGCAACGCTCAAATGCCATTGGCAAGGGCTGCTGAAAACAGATCACCCGGTGTCTCATAGTCCAATGTCTTTCTCGGTCGGCGG
>NZ_PDBT02000101.1:0-6169 GCF_002551535.2 Neisseria sp. N95_16 | reverse complement strand
CTGTTGTGCTTTTCGGTAACAGTAGGTTCCGTTGACGGAATGCCGTCTGATTTCCCGACTGACGGTGGCGGGATGACAACCGATGTTCTGTGCGATTTGGTTTAGGGGTAGGTTGCGGTAATGTCTGGAAATGTAGTATCTTTGGTGTGAGGTCAGTTGTGTGTAGGCCATATTGCAATCTTTCTTGTCAGGAAAGGCAGTATACCACCGCATACTGGCCTTTTCTGTTATTGGAAATTGCACTTGTTAGGCGAATGTAAGGGCCTTGACAAGTGTCACTCATCATATTATATTTTTAATACATTTAAAAAACTTAATATAAAAAGGAGTAAAAGATGAAACGCAATGTCGGCGGTATTGATCGCGCTATCCGTATTATTGTGGGCTTGGCCTTAATCATCGCAGCAGCCACTGGTAACATCGGCTGGTGGGGTTGGCTGGGCGTGTTGGTGTTGGCCAGCGGTGTCTTCTCATTCTGCGGCTTGTACACGTTGCTCGGCGTGAATACTTGTCCGCGCAAATAGGCTGTTTGCCCGTCTGAAAAAGGTAAAGTCATGAACATTCAAACCCTTTCCGCACAAGAAGTGCGGCAGAAATTAGCTTCCGGCGCGACATTGATTGATGTGCGCAGCGCAGCCGAATATGCACGCGAACATATTGATGGCGCGGTGAATGTGCCGCTGGATAAACTGGCGGCACATAGTTTGCTCAACGCCGATGTATTAGTGTTCCATTGCCAATCCGGTATGCGCACGGCACAAAATGCGGCGGCATTGCAACAAGCCGCGCAGGGCAAAACTGCCTATATTTTGGAACGCGGCATACAGGGCTGGAAGGCAGGTGGGTTTGAGACCGTGATTAACCGCAGCCAGCCGCTGGATTTGATGCGTCAAGTGCAAATCGGTGCAGGCTTGCTGGCGTTGTTGGGCGCGTTGGGTGGCTGGTTGGTATCGCCGTGGCTGTATTTATTGTGCGGCATGGTTGGTGCAGGGCTGTTGTTGGCAGGCTTGACCGGATTTTGCGGCATGGCGCGTTTGCTGATGCTTATGCCGTGGAACCAAAGTTTGCGCCAACAGGCAAAATCAAGCTGATACGCTCGGCATTGTGATAAAATATGGCGCAATGTCTTTTATCTAAGCAACATCATGAATCTTGAAAATCCCCCTTACGCCGAAGCGGCCGACTTTTTAAAATTATTGGCCAATCCCAACCGCTTGGCCGTGTTGTGCAACCTGCACGCGCAACGCCGCAACGTCACCGAGCTGGCGCAAATCACTGGTTTGCCGCAAGCTGCGATGTCGAGCCAATTGGCCTTGCTGCGTGAAGCCGGTTTGGTTGCCTGCGAAGTGAACCACCGTGAACGCCTTTACTACATTGCCGATGAACGCGTGGGTAAAATGATTGAATTGCTGTATTCGTTTTACTGCGCCGAATCCGAATAATCGGTTCAACCCAAAGGCCGTCTGAAAATATGTTTCAGACGGCCTTTGATGTTTCAAACCCTGCTACAATATCGCTTTAGTGTGACTTTTTTACCTGATTTTCTATGACTCAACCAACCTACATCCCCTTGCGCCTGCATACCGAGTTTTCGATTACCGACGGTATGGTGCGGATTAAAAAGCTGGTGTCCAAAGCGGCGGAATACGGTTTGCCGGCGCTGGGCGTGAGCGATTTGATGAACCAATTCGGCTTGGTGAAATTCTACAAAGCCTGCCGTGGTGCGGGTATTAAGCCGATTGGCGGGGCGGATGTGTGGATTGAAAACCCTGATGCGCCGGAAAAGCCGTTTCGTGCGATGTTGATTATCCGCAACGATGCCGGCTATCTGCGTTTGAGCGAACTCTTGACCGCCGCCTATGTTGGCAAAGACCGCAATGTCGATCATGCCGAATTGCGCCAAAGCTGGCTGGCCGAAGGCGACAACAGCGGCCTGATTTGCTTATCGGGCGCGCATTACGGCGAAGTGGGTGTAAACCTGTTAAACGGCCACCCCGAAGCGGCCAAAGCAGCAGCGCAAAAATATGCGGCATGGTTCCCCAATGCGTTTTATCTGGAATTGCAACGCCTACCGGAGCGCCCTGAATGGGAAACCGCCGTATCAGGCAGCGTGACCTTGGCGGAAGAACTTGATTTGCCGGTGGTGGCCACGCACCCGACCCAATTCATGAGCCGCGATGACTTTAATGCCCACGAAGCACGCGTGTGCGTGGCGGGCGGCTGGGTGTTGAGTGATAAAAAACGCCCGCGCGAATTTTCGCCAAGCCAATATTTCATCGACCCGCAGGAAATGGCGGCGCGTTTTGCCGATTTGCCCGAAGCACTGGAAAACACGGTGGAAATTGCCAAGCGTTGCAACCTGCACATCACGTTGGGCAAAAACTTCCTGCCCGATTTCCCAACACCGGAAGGCATGACCTTAGACGACTATTTGCGCGTGTTGTCCAATGAAGGTTTGCAAGAGCGCATGGTGCAGCTTTATCCCGACGAAGCCGAGCGGGCAGAAAAAATGCCGGAATATCAGGCGCGTTTGGATTTTGAGTTGAATATCATCATTCAGATGGGCTTTCCGGGCTATTTCCTGATCGTACAAGACTTCATCAACTGGGCGAAAAACAACGGCTGTCCGGTGGGGCCGGGTCGTGGTTCGGGCGCAGGTTCGTTGGTGGCGTATTCCTTGAAGATTACCGACCTTGATCCGCTGAAATATGCCTTGCTGTTCGAGCGTTTCTTGAATCCTGAACGCGTCTCCATGCCTGACTTCGACGTCGATTTCTGCCAAGCCAACCGTGGCCGCGTGATTGAATACGTGCGCGCAAAATATGGTGCGGAAGCGGTGAGCCAGATTGTGACTTTCGGTACCATGTCGTCCAAAGCGGTGATTCGCGATGTGGGGCGGGTGTTGGAATTGCCGTTTATGCTGTGCGACCGCCTGTCGAAGCTGATTCCGCTGGAAGCCAACAAACCTTTGAGTTTGGATAAGGCGATGGAAGCCGAGCCGCAAATCGGCGAACTGATTGCGGCGGAAGAGGCGCAAGAATTGATTGAGCTGGCGAAAAAGCTGGAAGACTTAACGCGCGGCTTGGGTATGCACGCGGGCGGCGTGTTGATTGCGCCGGGCAAAATTTCCGATTTCAGCCCCGTGTATCAGGCCGACGAATCGGCCTCGCCCGTGTCGATGTACGACAAAGGCGACGTGGAAGACGTGGGCTTGGTGAAGTTTGACTTCTTGGGCTTGCGCAACTTGACCATCATCGAAATGGCGCAAAACAACATCAAAAACACCAGCGGCGATATTGTCGATGTCGGCACCATTCCGCTGGATGACCAAGCCGCCTATCAGATTTTCCGCGATGCCAACACCACGGCCGTGTTCCAGTTTGAATCGACCGGCATGAAAAAAATGCTGAAAACGGCGCACACGACCAAGTTTGAAGAGTTGATTGCCTTCGTGTCGCTCTACCGCCCGGGCCCGATGGACAACATTCCCGACTTCGTTGCGCGCATGAAAGGCGAGCCGTTTGAATACATTCACCCGATGCTGGCCGAAATTCTCGAGCCGACCTACGGCATTATGGTGTATCAAGAACAGGTGATGCAGGCGGCGCAGATTATCGGTGGCTACTCGCTTGGCGGTGCCGACTTGTTGCGTCGTGCGATGGGTAAGAAAAAGCCGGAAGAAATGGTCAAACACCGCGAGATTTTTGCCGAAGGTGCGGCCAAACAAGGCATCTCACGCGAAAAATCCGACCAGATTTTCAACTACATGGAAAAATTCGCCGGCTACGGTTTCAACAAATCGCACGCCGCCGCCTACGCGCTGATTTCGTATCAAACCGCTTGGCTCAAAGCGCATTATCCGGCTGAATTTATGGCCGCAACCATGTCGTCTGAATTGGATAATACCGACCAGCTCAAGCATTTTTATGACGACAGTCGCGCCAACGGTTTGACCTTCCTGCCGCCCGACATTAACGAATCGGATTACCGCTTCACGCCGTATCCCGACCGTAAAATCCGCTATGCCTTGGGCGCGATTAAAGGCACCGGCGAAGCAGCGGTGGAATCGATTATTGCCGCGCGGGAAGCGGGCGGTAAATTTACCGGTTTGCTTGATTTCTGCGAACGTGTGGGCAAAGAACACCTGAACCGCCGCACGCTCGAAGCCTTAATCCGCGGCGGTGCGTTCGACAGCATCGACCCCAACCGCGCTATGTTGTTGGCCAACATTGATTTGGCGATGGGCAATGCCGAGCAAAAATCAGCCAACGCCAATCAGGGCGGCTTGTTCGACATGATGGACGATGCCATCGAGCCGGTGAAATTGGTTGATGTGCCGATGTGGAGCGAATCGGAAAAGCTCGCCGAAGAAAAAACCGTGATTGGCTTCTACCTTTCCGGCCACCCCTTCGGGCCGTATGCCGAAGAAGTGCGCCAAATCGCCCCGACCAAATTAGGCCGTCTGAAACCGCAAGACAGCGTGCGCTTGGCCGGTTTTGCCACCGCGGTGCGCACCATGATGGGCAAACGCGGCAAAATCGCCTTTGTGACCCTCGAAGACCAAAGCGGCCAAGTCGAAATCATGATCAGCGGCCAGACGCTGGAAAACAGCCAGCCGATTTTGAAAGCCGACCAAGTGCTGATTATTGAATCCAAAGTCAGTCGCGACGATTACGGCGGCGGCGAAGGCCTACGCATCATGGCCAACCAAGTCATGACCCTGCAAATGGCGCGTGAAAACTACGCCCGCAGCCTCAGCCTGCACCTGCGCCCCGAACACGACATCGTCAAGCTCGCCGCCACGCTTGCCGCCGCGCGCCTGCCCGACACGCCGCATATCCCGCTTTCCCTGTCATACAGCAATGACCAAGCTTCAGGCCGTCTGAAAATTTCTTCTAGATGGGGCGTAACCGCTAGTGCCGTATTGTTTGAGGAATTGGAAAAGCAGTTGGGTAACCGTGCCGTGAGTGTGAATTGGTAGATTCAACCGCCGAAAACGATTTGAAAACCCCATCAAGGCCGTCTGAAAATTTGATATTTCAGACGGCCTTTTTCATGCTTTCAAATATCAATAAAGAAACGAATAAAAATAACTTGCAAAAAAAAAATAACTGATGGTAAAATTACTTCATTGGAGAAAATTTAGCTAAGATTATGAAAAATATATACTTTATTCCATTTTGCATATTTCCTTTAGCTGCCTATGCCGACCTGCCCTTAAGTATCGAAGAAATTCTGACCGATAAAGGCAAGCTGAAGCTGGAAGCGTCTGTAGGCTATGTTAACAGCGAAAGCCGTAACACCGAACTGGCCGCGCCCGTTTATATCCAAACCGGCAGCGCATCGTTTATCCCTGTACCCACTGAAATACGGGAAAGCGGCCGCAACAGCGATATGCTCATCGGCACCCTCGGTCTGCGCTATGGCTTGACCGGCAATACTGACCTTTACGGTAATGCCAGCTATATTTGGCAGGAGGAGCGTGGCTTTGACGGCGAGGCCGCCCAAAGCAGCAAAAGCCGAGACAGCAAGCTTTCCGACGTATCGCTCGGTATCAGCCACACCTTTTTGAAAGACGACAAAAATCCTGCCCTGATCGGCTTTATCGAAGGCACGGCCTACGAAAAATCGCGCGGCAAAGCATCATCAGGCAAATCATGGCTTATTGGTGCAACGACCTACAAAGCCATCGATCCCGTTGTGTTTTCCTTAACCGCTGCCTACCGCTTCAACGGCAGCAAAACCCTTTCAGACGGCCTCAAATACCAAGCCGGCAACTACTGGCTGGTTAACCCCAACATCGCCTTTGCCGCCAACGACCGCATCAGCTTAACCGGCGGCATCCAATGGCTGGGCAAACAGCCTGACCGTTTGGACGGCCAAAAAGAATCCGCCAGAAACACATCCACCTACGCCCAATTGGGCGCAGGCTACGGCTTTTCCAAAGCCACGTCGTTAAACGCCTCCGCACGTTTCAACATTTCGGGACAAAGCAGCTCTGAGTTGAAATTGGGCGTGCAGCATACGTTTTGACGGGGCATTTTTTAAACGCTGTAAACAAAGGAGCTTACATTCGCATTTCAAGTGCAACGCTCAAATGCCATTGGCAAGGGCTGCTGAAAACAGATCACCCGGTGTCTCATAGTCCAATGTCTTTCTCGGTCGGCGG
>NZ_PDBT02000100.1:0-6216 GCF_002551535.2 Neisseria sp. N95_16 | reverse complement strand
CTGCCGTCCATACCATTCTTGGGAAAAAGGCTTGGTGGAGAATACCAACGGGCTGATCAGACAATACTTCCCAAAGGGGACGGATTTTAGGAAACTGGGTGCTAAAAAGATTAAAGCGGTTGAGGAGGCCCTTAACCGCCGACCGAGAAAGACATTGGACTATGAGACACCGGGTGATCTGTTTTCAGCAGCCCTTGCCAATGGCATTTGAGCGTTGCACTTGAAATGCGAATGTAAGGCCGTCTGAAAATATGAGACCTTTGCAAAATCCCCATCTTTGGCACATTTCTTCATTGTGCGCTGCTCGAAAGCTTGCCTATCTTGATGATATGTTTGCGCTTTCTGTGCTGCTACAACTTTGAACTGTACTCAAATCTGGGGTTTTGCAAAGGTCTCAATTTACGTGGGATTTCAGACGGCCTTTGTTGAATGCCGAACTATCTTGCCATAATCTTGCTGGTAGTCAGCGCCTGCAATGCAGTTTTACTGCGGAATAACGCACACAAAATACGCGTACGCATACGTTGGTTAAACCGGCTCGGATAACCTTTTAATTGGTAATCGTAGCACACATCCTGCAAGCGGCGGAACATTTCCGCTGCTGAAATGCGGTTTTTCAGCATCGACGTAATGTAGATAAACTGGAAAGAATCACGAATTTCCAATAAACGCTTGCTGACTTCAGGCTGCTTATCCGCTTTCATGATACGGGTATATTCTTTAACAGATAAACCGATGTCATCAAGATATTTCTGGGTCTGCTCTGCAGTACGTTTTTTGCGCATCACAGAATCGGGATTATCTACATAGAGATAAACTTTTTGATGGGTTGCGGCCACTTTTTTGCAGGCCAGCATGTATTCCAATAAAAAGACGCCGTCTTCCAAATAAGCCATGCCCGGAATAAAACGCAATTTTAACGATTCGATTAAATCACGACGGTAAATATATGACCAAACTGCCGACATAAACGACAATTCGTTCATGTATTTGGCCAAATCCATCACTTTTACCCCATCGCCCAATTGAAATTTCTCTTCCACATCAAACTGAAGCAAATCGGCAGACTGCGTATCCATCACCTCCAAGAAACGACCTAATTCTTGCGGATTCAATTGATCGTCGTGATCCATAAACATCACAAATTCACCGCTGGCTTTTTCCAAAGCCAAATTGCGTGCGCGACTGACTCCGCCATTAGGCGTATCAATCAAATGATGTTGCAGATAAGAATGCTCAGCAAACAATGCTTGTAATTGCGCCAGCGTGTCATCGCGGGAGCCATCGTTGATAACAATGAATTCAACATTGCCCAAAGCCTGATGGATGTTTAAGAAATTCTCGCCCAGACCGGCAATAAACTTACCGCCATTATAAACAGGAACAATTAAAGAAAGTTTTGTTGTCATTTTCAGTTATGCATGAAGGTTAAAATATGAATCGGCGGTATTAATAAGCACAAACTATCAAACAGCTGAATGCGGCTGCCCTAAAGGTTGACTGACTTATCTAGCGGTATGCCGCAAGCGCACCGCTGGATTAGAGCATCAATCCGCCGTTTAATTCCCTATTCGGCTGGGTTTAACCTAAATTCTATTTAAAACGTAAACCCTGTCTCCAACTCTTCATCGCCCACCAATTCCACCAACAGCGCATACAGCGGCGCCAAATCGACATAGCGGCGGCTGGCGCGGCGCAGGTAATTCAGGAAACGTGGGATTTCAGGACGGTATTTGTCTTTACCGTCGCGGTGGTACAGACGGGCGAAAATGCCGGCCACTTTCAGATGGCGTTGCACACCCATCCATTCAAACCAACGGTAGAATTCGTCAAAATCGGCCGGCACAGGCAAACCGGCGGCACGGGCTTTTTCCCAGTAACGGATGACCAAGTCCAACACAAATTCTTCTTCCCATTCGATAAACGCATCGCGCAGCAGCGACACCAAATCATAGGAAATCGGACCATACAGCGCATCTTGGAAATCCAATACGCCCGGGCGGCCGGCTTGCAGCATGAGATTACGCACGATGAAATCGCGGTGCACATACACTTGCGGTTGCGCCAACAGCGGCGGCAGCAAGATATCGATTACTTGCTGCCACAATTGGCGCTGCTTGAAATTAAGCTCTTTGCCCAATTCTTTGGCCACAAACCATTCTGGGAACAAATTAATCTCGCGCAGCAACACTTCGCGGTCATACAGTGGCAATTGGTCAGGTTGGCTGGCTCTTTGCAGCACAATCAATTCGTCAATCGCTTCGAGTAGCAAGGCTTTATGGGCGGATTCGGATGTTTCCTGCGTCATGGCGGTCAAAAACGTGGTGTTGCCCAAATCGTTCAACACCATAAAGCCCAGCGCTTCATCCACATGCAACACTTGCGGCACATTGACCATGTCGAATAATTTCTGCACCTTCAAATACGGCGCCACGCTCATTTTTTCCGGCGGCGCATCCATACACACCACCGTGCGGCCGTCTGAAAAAGTGGCGCGGAAATAGCGGCGGAAATCGGCATCGGCCGCGGCAAAGCTCAACTCAAAAGATTCATTCGGATAAACGGTTTCCAGCCATTTTTGTAATTCAATTTGTCGTTGCATAGCAGTTTCTTGGATTTTCAGGTTAAAATAAACGCTATTCTAACTGGCAAAACCGATTTAAGGTGCAACTTTGGCTCGTTTATTTTCACTCAAACCTTTGGTCATCGCATTAAGCGTCGGCTTCAGCACAGCGGCGGCGGCACAGACCGGCGGCGCGTTTGTGCCGGATGCGGCCGATTATGTGCCGATTGAAACCGTCCAAGACACGGCCAATCCGGTTGCCGCGGTCGAGCAAACTGTTGCCGAAACTGCCGAAGAAAACCAAGCTGCTGACAACAGGCCGTCTGAAAAAGCGGACGAATTGTCTTTGGGCAGTACCTGTCTGTTTTGCACTGAAGAAACCTTGGTCGAGCATGCCAAAGCACAACAAAACGAAACCTCGGTCAAACGCAGCGGCGAAGAGCCTTTGCCCACCGATTACACCCGCGTGACCGCCGATTACGTCGAAGGCCAAACCAATGTGCAGGTACAGGCCAAAGGCGATGTGATTATCGAGCGCAATGATGAGGTACTCAACGCCGATTGGGCGCATTACGATCAAGCCAGCAATACCGTGACTGCCGGCAATCAGTTTGTGCTGTATCAAAACGGCTCCATTGTCCGCGGCGAACACATCAACTACAACTTGGATTCGGGCGCAGGCATCACTGAAAACGTACGCATGGCGACCGAACGCGACGGCCGCCGCCTGCAAAGCGTCAGCGAAAAAGCCGAAATGCACAGCAAAGAGCGCTACAAGCTCATCAACACCAAATTCAACACCTGCGCACCCGGCGATGCCAGCTGGTACATCAAGGCCAAAAGCATTGATGCCAACCAAGAAACCGGCATCGGCGTAGCCAAAGGTGCCTCACTGGTGTTCGGCGGTGTGCCTGTTTTGTACACACCTTGGGCCGATTTCCCGCTTAACGGCGACCGCAAAAGCGGCTTGTTGGTGCCAAATATCTCCACCGGTTCAGACGGCCTCGAATTGTCACTGCCTTATTATTTGAACTTGGCACCGAATTTAGATGCCACTGTGACCCCGGGCATCATTTCCAGCCGCGGTGTGCGTTTGGGCGGACAAATACGCTATCTCGAGCCCCAATACCGAGGGCAAGTGAACGGTGCTTGGATGCCTAACGACAGAAAAAGTGACCACAACAACCGCTACCAATTCCAATGGAACCACAATCATCAATTCACCGCCAAACTCAGTGGCGGCGTGGATTTCAACAGCGTGTCGGATAACGACTACTATCGCGACTTCTACGGCCGCAACGACATCGCCGACAACGTCAACCTCAACCGCCAAGCTTGGTTAAACTACCACGACACTTATTGGGGCGGTAATTTCGACGGCTCGCTGATGGCGCAAAAATACCAAACCTTGGCCAACGAATACGGCTACAAAGACGAACCTTACGCCATCATGCCGCGCTTGTCCGGCCGCTGGCAGCGCAGCTTCGACAATATGCAAGCTAATGTATTCAGCCAATTCACCCGCTTCGAACATGACGACAAACAAAGCGGTAGCCGCGTGGTATTGAACCCAAGTGTCAAATGGGATTTCCACAACAATTGGGGTTACGTGCGTCCGAAAGTCGGTGTGCACGCCACCTATTATGATTTAGACAGCTTCAATGGCAGTAGTGGCCGCCATGTCAGCCGTGTTTTACCAATGGCCAGCATCGACAGCGGCATGACGTTTGAACGCCACACACAATTTTTGGGCAACAATTATCTACAAACACTGGAACCGCGTTTATTCTACAATTATGTGCCCACCAAATCACAAAACGATTTACCGAATTTCGACACTTCGGAAAACAGCTTCACCTACGAGCAATTGTTCCGTGAAAACCTGTTTTCAGGCAACGACCGCATTAATGCCTCCAACAGCCTGTCAACTGCAGTGCAGAGCCGTATCCTGAATCCGAAAACCGGTGCCGAATTGTTCCGTGCCGGTATCGGTCAGAAATTCTATTTCAAAACCGACACTGTCTTGCTCGACGGCAGCGTGGGCCAATACGAGCGTAACCGTTCCGACTGGGTGGCGTTTGCCCACGGCAATGTGACTGACAGCGTGCGTTTTGATTTCGACATCCACTACAATCAAAACCAAAACCGCGCCGAGAGCTACGCGGCAGGCATCCGCTACAATCCGGAGCCGGGTAAGGTGTTGAGTGCGCGTTACAAACACAACCGCAACGCCCGCATCTACCTACAAGACGATGGCGAATATTTGTACGATAAATTAAACCAAGTCGATTTGGCCGCCCAATGGCCGCTGCGTAAAAACCTGTATGCCGTTGCCCGCTACAACTACGAAATCACCGTGAAAAAACCGCTGGAAATGCTGGCCGGTGTCGAATACAAAAGTGATTGTGGCTGCTGGAGCGCCAGCGTGGTGGCACAACGCTACGTGACCGGTGAAAACAGCAAGAAAAACGCCGTTTTCTTCAACTTACAGCTGAAAGATTTGAGCAACGTCGGCCAAAATCCATTTGAACAACTCCGCTTAGCCATTCCGGGCTACAGCAAAACCAACGAGGTAGTGAACCCATGAATGTGAAACCTTTAATGCTGGCCGTGGTACTCGGTCTGAACCTGAATGCCGCGCATGCTGCCGATGTCAAAGCTTCCGACAGCATCGCCGCCGTGGTGGATAACGACATCATCACCCAGCGCCAAGTCAGCGAAGCGCTGGCCGATGCGCGTCGCAACCTGCCGAAAGGCACGCAAGTCACCGATACCGAACTGCGCCAACAAGTCGTGGCACAAATGGTCAACCAATCCTTAATCGTGCAAGCAGGCAAACGCCGAGGTATTCAAGCCAGCGAAGCCGAAATCGATGCCGTGATTGCGCAAAATCCGTCTTTGAAAAATGCCAACAAACGCGTACGCCGCGAAATCGGCGACAGCATCATTGTCGAAAAAGTACGCCAACAAGCCATTATGGAAAACAGCCGTGTCAGCGACAGCGAAGTGACCAGCTTCATCAACCGCGCACAGCAGCAAGGTGTTGCCCTACCGGAAGGCGAGCCATTGCGCCAATACAATGCGCAACACATTCTGATTAAAGCCGATTCCGATAACGCCGCGGCCGCAGCCGAAAGCAGCATCCGCAAAATCTACGCCCAAGCCCGCAGCGGTGCGGATTTTGCCGGTTTGGCGCGTCAATATTCGCAAGACGGCAGCGCGGCCAACGGCGGTAACTTGGGCTGGTTTTCAGACGGCATGATGGTCACGCCGTTTGAAGATGCTGTGCACAAACTCAAACCCGGCCAAGTCAGCGCGCCGGTACGCACCCAATTCGGCTGGCACATCATTAAGCTGAACGACATCCGCGAAGCCGGTACACCGGAAGAGCGCCAACGCAATGCCGTGCGCCAATATATTTCGCAACAAAAAGCCCAGCAAGCCACCACCAATTTGCTGCGTGAATTACATTCAAGCTCGTTTGTGGATATCCGCTAAATGCTTTAATTTGTACTATCACCAAGGCCGTCTGAAAAAAATCGTTCAGACGGCCTGAGACCTTTGCAAAACCCTACCTACCATCAAAAAAGCTTACCTAGGTTACTAAGTAAGCTTTTTTTCAACATAAAATCCCCAATCATTACCTAAAATTC